>JAGVMY010000135.1 GCA_020053565.1 Thermodesulfovibrionales bacterium | reverse complement strand
GTTGCACATTCAACTTCAGAAGCAGAAAACATTAAGAAGGAAAAAATAAGAAATATGAAATGAGAAATAATAAGAAAAAGCTTTCCAAATATAACTTCCCATTTCCAATTTCTTATTCCCCCTTTCTTGCTCATTTGAATTCAAACCTGAACTTTATATCACCTCCCACACTTCCTTTTTCGTCTCTTATACCAATGAGGGAAATGTTTTTATCGAGGAGGTATTCAAGTTTAAGTATCTGTTCCTCAGTGGAAGCTAATGAGCTTGTGTATGTAACAAGTAACCTGTCACTGACAAGCCGTTTCGATACAGTTACCATCGGTCCAATTGTACCGGTGGTTTTAGAAACATAAGGATCTACCTGAAACCTGTCAAAACCTGTAATCGTCCTGAGCCGTTCCTCGAGAACGTCCTGAATTTTACCTGTCAGGAATGATGTTGCTTCACTCGCACCTATGCCGCCCTCAAGGCCTTTGAGTTGTTTTCCTATCTGTCCAGAAGTGAGGAGAGCAAGAATATCCATATCCTCAAGATGCGGGTCGGAAGAGAGGGAAAGATTGAAATGCTCCAACTGCCCATCAAGGTTCAGTTTAATATTGTATCCCTTTACATTAGAATCAGCGGAAAGATTAATAACTGGATTGAGTTTGTTTGGGTCTGCAAAATCAGCACTTGCGTGGATTATTCTGAACTCATTATTCCTGAAATAGACAGACCCCTCTCGAGATTCAAGCCTCCCGAACAAAACAGGGCGTGAGAGAGTTCCCCTTGAAACTGTATCAATTTTTACAGCAGCCCGGGCAATGTTGTTATCAATATAAATGTTATCACTCCCCGAGACCCTTATGTTGAGTTCTGCCCTCTCAAGTTCTGAAACCTCAGCTTTGGGTTTCTCTTTTGCTTTTGCCATGAGCAGCCAGCTTTTCCATTCTACTCTTTCTTTAAACATTGCCCTGTTTATCTTTACCTCACCGGTAATGTTCTGGGCAGCTGGAGTTCCTCGATATAAGAGGTTACCTCCAAGATTTACATTGAAGTCTTTCGAAAGAGAAACGGTAACATTGTCGAGATGTGCTTCAAGATGAAATCTTTTTATATCAAATGCTTTTAGATATATAAGGCCGGATAATCCTATGTCACCACCTCCTAATTTACCGGATAGTTTCTGCAGAATAATCCGATCCTCATCCAGGTGGAAGTAACCATTAAGTGAGCTGATATATTGATGATAACCTTTTAAGCCAAATGAAGCATTCGCCACATTTAGTCCCCCGTTTATCTTAGGCTTCTCCCATTTTCCATTGACAGACAAGTTGAACCGAGCATCCCCGCTCAGGTATCCTATCCTTTTTGAAAGACCCTTCAGAGGTGAAAGAGAAGAACTTCCCTCAAGGAACAAGTCATATTCCTTGCCTATTTCCATGCTTCCACGAAGTTTGAATGAAGCGCTCCCGCTCCGCAAGGTAAAAGAGAGAAAAGAAATTTTTTCATTACTCATCTGAACTCTTATATCAGAATCATTCGAGAAGCTTTGACCAAAAAGTGCGAGGGTTACATGGTTTATATTTGCTGAGGCTGTGATGTGTTTTCTGTCACCTTTCATCTCAACATGGCCCCTGAGATTAAGCAACAGGTCTTCTGGTACATCCTTGAGAATTGAACTTAAGATAAAATCATATCTGCCTGGCTGGATATCAAGTTCAGCAGTCCAGGGCAATTTCTCGTCAAAATATCCATTCCCCTTGAGCTTTATTTTTTCATCAAAAAGTAGTGCATCCAAAGAGATATTCATGTTTTTAATTGTTGCATTTATACTACTATTGCCTATGGGTTTACTCTTAAATGTTCCCCCTGTTACCTTTGCATTCAGTGTGATGGAAGGATTTGTAAGAGTACCGCTCCCTTCGGAATGTAAGCTTAAGACAGTATCAGCAGGCGCATAGTCAAATCCGATGTCCTTTATAAAAATTCTGTTTGATGAAGCCTTGTAAAAAAATCTTTTATCTGAAGATAATTTTCCTTCTGCAGAAAGAGTAGATTTACCCTGCTTGATTAAAGCCTGTTTAATTGAAAGCTCCTTATGAGCATATGAAAAGGCTATGGTTGCAATGTCAAACGGAATTTTATATACTGATGCTTTCTCTATGGAGGCATTACCATTAATTTCGATATCTTTATCCCTCCCCCCAATTTTCAAATCTGCGTTGAGTCTTCCTGTTGATGGAAGGTCTTTATAGACTATCTGCATAATCTTTCCGAACTGGGCATTCTTAAGGGTGGCATCAACTCTATACACAGGTTTTGAAAGCTCGAAAAGTTCCCTTGCCTCTGGAAAGGATATTTTTCCGTTTAATCTGTGCTCTTCACCTGGTGATGTGAGAATAAGTTCATAGATATTCAGGAGGGTTTTATTATACGTGAAGTGAGAGGTAATACTATCCGCACTGTATCCATCTATAGAAACAGGAGAAATATGAGCCTTCCCAGATAATTCGGGATTGTCAAATGTGCCTGTTATCTCTCCTGAAAAATTTCCCTTGCCTTTCACTCCTTTGTAATATGGCAGAATTAAATCAGAGATCTCGTTTGTTGCAAGCCTGGCTTTGAGTTTGAGCGTTTTCCTGGTAATATCGACAGTTCCGTCCACGTCGAGATCAGATAAAGCAGTGTTTAATTTCATGCTTGATAAAAAAAGGAGATTATCACGCAGAGAATAAGTCCCTTTTATGGTATTTATCCTATCAAGAACATTATGAATTGAGGGTTGATGATCTTTGCTTTGAATAGTGGCTATGGACTGCTTATTCTTGTACACAAACCAGCCATCAGGATTAAAATCCCTGCCTGAGGTGGCAAGCTCTCCCTC
>JAGVMY010000168.1 GCA_020053565.1 Thermodesulfovibrionales bacterium | reverse complement strand
CCGCATAGAGCTTCGCTCGCCAGACCCTGCATGTAATCCTTATCTTGCTTTTGCCTGCATGCTTCAGGCAGGACTCAAGGGCGTCGAGAAAGGTTACAAGCTTCCTGAACCAGTTGAGATGGATGTATATCATCTTTCAGAGGAGGAGAGGGAAAAATATAACATAGACTGTCTTCCGGGGAGTCTTAATAGAGCTATAGAATATGCAGAAAATAGCGAACTTTTAAGGGAGACTCTTGGTGACCACATCTTTGAACAGTTTATCACCAGTAAGAAGGTGGAGTGGGATGACTATCGAATAAGGATTCATCCTTATGAAATAGAGCGGTATCTGCCAATCCTTTAAGCTATCATCGAGGGTTGAAAAAATGCTGAGTAAAAGGATTATTCCTTGTCTGGATGTAAGAAAGGTTGTCGAGGTCATTTATGCCAGTTGAGGCCGTATAGGTAAACAGTTATCTGTTCGTATTAACTTTAAAAAAGGAAAGGGTTTTTGTCAGGGAAGATAGAAGGAGTCACTTTATGAGCTTGTCAGTGAAACAGGTTCATCCTATAATAGGAGTTGTTGATACTATAAATTTTCAGGGAATTACAAATGGATATACGCAGCTTTCTTTCACATATATTCTTATTCAATTCTTTTGAGAAATTTTAAAAACTCTTCTTGCCTATGTCTTTGCATACATTCGCTTATGATTTTCCCATTGAGAATATTTAATGCTGCAAATAATGTCGTGGTTCCATGTCTTTTATAATCATGTGTCATTGTGCCAGCATACCCCTTTCTCATCGGTAACCCTGGTTGTGTCCTGTCCAATGCCTGTATCTGACTCTTTTCATCTACACTGAAAACCAATGCTTTATCAGGTGGATTTAAATAAAGCCCCACTATATCCTTTACTTTCTCAACAAAATTCGGATCTTTGCTTATTTTAAATGTCTCTATACGATGAGGCTTAAGGTTATATTTCTTCCATATCCTGTGTACTGCCATCCGTGATACATTCTGTGCCTTTGCCATCAATCGTACGCTCCAATGAGTGGCATTATCAGGAATGCTGTGGAGTGTAGCCTCTACTATTGCTTTCTCTTTCTCATCAGTTAGTTTAGGCACACGACCTGATCGTGGAGCATCTTTCAGTAATGCTTCTATCCCTCCTTTCTTGTATCTCCCAAGCCACAGGTCAACTGTCATCCTCGATGTGCCTAATTGTTCTGCTATGTCTTTCTTCTTTAAGCCTTCCATCATCTTTAATACTATCTTTGCCCGTAAAACTACCTTCTGTGCTGTATTCCGACTACGGGCAAGTCGTAACACCTTTGCACGATCCTCCTCCGTATACTTTATACATTTTGCTTTCATGAACTAATAATAACATAGATTGCCTCATAATGTATAGTTAATTATGGGACATCACACGAGTGCATTGTGCTATTTTTCCATGTTGTCTTTATCAATAGTTTATCATATTTGTCCAAAATTGCTTAATATGTCATTGGTTTTATTGTCTTTTAAAGATAATATCGCAAGGGGTGGCCTGCACTTTGAGATTATAAAAAAACTTGTGGACATGGTTTAAAATGAATGCTATTGTTATAGAAAAATGTTCGCTGATTTTGACATAGAAACGTTAAAAGTATACTTTGAAAACCGCAAGGATGTTGCTTTTGCCTTTCTGTTTGGTTCTCAGGCAAGGAGAAGCGCAAAAAAATTATCTGATATTGATATAGCTCTCTATTTTTATCCTGAAAGAAGGCGCCCTGTAGAGTTCGAAGAAGAGATATATTATAAAGGTGAAGATGAAATATGGACTGAAATGGAAAGGGCTTTTAAAAGGAGGTTGAGTTGCTTGTCTTAAATAGAGTTCCTGCAACAGTTGCTGCAAGTGCGATAAGAGGCATTCCTATTGTGATAAAAGATTGGGGATTATACCTTAAATTTATGGAAGTAGTAACTGAAGAGGCTGAAGATTTCATGGATTTTGTGATAAAAGATTACATGGAAAGCAAGAAATGAAAAAGGAATATCTTGATAAAAAACAAAACATTGATACATAGATACTATACCTTATAAGGCAAATCTGCTCCACTCTGTTAAAATAATTATATGTCAATAATCAAAGTCGAAAATTTAGTAAAGAGATTTGGCGATATCACTGCGGTGAATGATGTCTCCTTCGAGGTTGAGGAAGGCACAATCTTTGGTTTTCTTGGGCCAAATGGTGCAGGCAAGACTACTACCATCAATATCTTATGTACATTGCTCGCTCCTACCTCAGGAAGGGCGTTTATTGCAGGCCATGATTGTATAAAAGAGTCTGCAGAGGTGAGAAAAGCCATTGGTATAGTCTTTCAGGACACAACCCTTGACAAAGACCTTACAGCCCGTGAGAACCTCATATTTCATGCATATCTCTATAATGTTGCAAAAGATAAAATGCAGCAGCGTGTAGATGATGTCCTGAGGTTTGTGGATTTATATAACAGGAAGGATGACCTTGTGAAGAAATTCTCAGGGGGCATGAAACGCAGACTTGAGGTTGCGAGAGGGATGATACATTGGCCAAGGGTATTGTTTCTTGATGAGCCGACACTCGGTCTTGACCCTCAGAGCAGGACTAATTTATGGGAATTCATTGCAGAACTTCCTGAGAAAAATAAAGTGACTATCTTTATGACTACTCACTATATGGAAGAGGCAGAAGTCTGTGACAGGATTGCGATTATAGACAATGGAAAAATAATTGCTATGGGAACTCCTGACGAACTGAAAAAGGCAGTGGGTGGAGATGTTATTTATATAAAGACTACTGACAATGCAAGTGCAAAAAACGAGATAGAGAGACTATTTAAATTTAATGTATCAGAAAAAGAGAACGAGATTTATATGACCTGTGGCATGGGTGATACATGTATACCTGAAATAATCAATACCATCGGAGAAAAGGTCATTTCCGTTAGGCTTCAGAGGCCAACCCTGAATGATGTTTTTTTAAAACTTACCGGGAAGACAATAAGGGAAGAGACATCTTCAGGTGATGATATAAAGGATTTTGTGCGTGCATACAGGAAAAGGCATTAAGAATATTTCAAATTTTAATAAGCTTGACTGGCGTTCGCTTACTACGATATTTTTCGACAGTTCTAAGCTCATTTCGCTACACCCTCGAAACTCGTCCCGAAAGCTTTCGGGACTCAAACAGTCGAGGCTGTGGCCGCTCCATTTCGCTAAGAACTCGATGCGAGTCTTCGCTGAGAGTCACTTCGACTGTTACCGAAAAATCTCTAATGTCGCTCAAGCCAGCCCTGTTTATTACCGATTTGGTTATATAGATTTTGAATTTCATTTAATTAGAGAAAGTTAATGGAATTTAATGTAATTTATGTAATCGTTGCGAGGGAATTCAAAAAATTCATCAGGGAGAGGAGCCGACTTTTTTCTGCAATTGCGAGGCCTCTTCTGTGGTTGTTTATTGTTGGTGCAGGACTATCAAGACTTGTGCCTTCTGATACAGGAGTATCGTACACTCAGTTCATTTTTCCCGGAATACTCGGGATGACGATACTCTTCAGCTCTATCTTTTCTTC
This sequence comes from Thermodesulfovibrionales bacterium, assembly GCA_020053565.1. GTDB lineage: Bacteria > Nitrospirota > Thermodesulfovibrionia > Thermodesulfovibrionales > SM23-35 > VGWZ01. Next base: position 15,261 of record JAGVMY010000168.1, on the reverse strand, counting down.
AATATCCATAATCTGGGATAAAGAATTCGGTTTTATGAAGGAGATCCTCGTTGCCCCTGTATCGAGGCTTTCCATCGTTGTAGGCAAGGCGTTGAGTGGTACAATTGTATCCACCATCCAGGCAGCAATTATTCTTGCACTTTTTCCGCTCCTTGGTTTTAATCTCAGTGTAGTGCAAATCATCGCAGTCATCTTGATATGTGCCTTTACCTCATTTTCGATATCTGCTTTCGGGATTGTCCTTGCGACATTCTATGAAAGTTACGAAAGTTTCAGTGTCATTATGAACTTTATCGTGATGCCGATGTTTTTCCTGTCAGGTGCAATGTACCCGGTAAAGCTTCTGCCAGAAATTCTGAGAATATGTGCAAAGATAAACCCTCTTACGTATGGCATTGACGCTATGAAACACGTAATCTTCAGGTTTGAGACAGGCCCGATGAGCCCTGATTTTTTGTTTATAGTTGATGCAGCAGTCATCATTCTTACCTCTGTTATTTTTGTGCTGATAGCTAGCAGGGCATTTGAGAGGAAAGGGTAATTTTCAGGGTAAAAGTAGTGGCAGATTATTGAGCTGAGGTATAATGTTTATAGAGAGGAGCATTACGGCAAAGTAATCCTTGAGCTTGCACGCTGTGAAGCTGGCAAGCTTGCCAGCAAGGCGAAAAGGAGGATAAATGACAATTACGGAGAAGATACTCGCGGTTCATTCAGACAGGGAAGAGGTCATGCCTGGCGATTTAATCAATGCAAAGGTTGACCTTATACTCGCAAATGATATAACAGCACCCATTGCACTGTCAGAATTTAAAAAGATCGGGGCAAAGAACGTTTTTGATAAAGACAGAATTGTGCTAGTTCCTGATCATTTTGCTCCACAGAAAGATATCAAGGCAGCAGAGCAGTGTAAAATGCTCAGGGAATTTTCAAAGGAATATCATCTCAGCCTTTATTTTGAGGTAGGCAGAATGGGCATTGAGCATGCACTTTTACCTGAGGAGGGGCTTGTGGTACCAGGAGATTTAATCATTGGTGCTGACAGCCATACATGCACATATGGGGCACTTGGTGCATTCTCAACAGGTGTGGGTTCAACAGATGTGGCTGCTGCTATGGCAACTGGTGAGTGCTGGTTTAAGGTTCCGGAATCAATAAAATGTATATATTATGGCAGACTGAACAAATGGGTTGGAGGCAAGGATTTAATCCTTTATACAATTGGTGACATCGGTGTTGATGGTGCACTTTACCGGGCAATAGAATTTGATGGAGAGACAATAAGGACACTCCCTATGTATGGAAGGCTTACTATGTGCAATATGGCGATAGAGGCTGGAGGGAAGAATGGAATAATTGTACCAGATGAAATTACAGAGTCTTATGTAAAGGAAAGAGCAAAAAGACCTTATACATTTTATACATCTGACAACAGTGCACAATATGTTGAGATACGCGAATATGACTGTTCAAAGATTCCTCTCACTGTTTCATGTCCTCATCTTCCATCAAATATAAGACCAGCAGCAGAGCTCTTTGAGATATATATTGACCAGGTTGTTGTGGGCTCATGCACAAATGGTCGCCTTGAGGATTTACGGGAGGCAGCTATGGTGATGAAAGGAAGGAAAGTAAACCCTCATGTGAGAATGATTGTAATCCCTGCAACTCAGAAAATCTACAGGCAGGCAATGAAAGAAGGATTGCTCGATATATTTGTTGAAGCTGAGGCAGTCGTCTCTACGCCAACATGTGGCCCGTGCCTTGGAGGACATATGGGTGTACTTGCAAAAGGTGAGCGGGCTATTGCGACGACAAATAGAAACTTTGTTGGGAGGATGGGTCATCCTGAGAGCGAGGTCTATCTATCAAACCCTGCAGTTGCTGCAGCGTCTGCAGTGCTGGGGAGGATAGGTACTCCTGAGGAGTTGGGGTTATAAAAAATAAAATTGTAAAATGAAAAACGCAAAATTAAGGAATATTAAAATCTGAAATAAGCATTGTGCACAGTTATGTCACCTGAAGATAAACTTAAAAAATTAAACATAGAACTTCCAGAAGCACCGACTCCTCTTGGATCTTACATTCCTGTAGTGCGAACCGGGAATCTTGTCTTTCTGAGTGGGATTCTGCCTGTCAAACAGGGTAAACTCATAAGACAGGGGAGAGTAGGTGAGGATATAAGCATTGATGAGGCGCGAGAAGATGCAAAGACAGTCACCATTAATGCGCTCTCAGTATTGAAAGCGACTATCGGCAGTCTGGACAAGGTGAAAAGGTGTGTTAAGGTTACCGGGTATGTTGCATCAGCACCTGATTTTACAGAACAGTCGAAAGTATTGAATGCTGCCTCGGACTTACTCTATGAAATCTTTGGTGAGGCAGGGAGACACGTGAGGGCAGCAGTTGGGGTTAATGTGTTACCTCTCAATTCACCTGTCGAAATAGAGTTTATTTTTGAGGTTATTTAAAATCTGCTCAAATACTCTATCCTGCCTATTTTGTTTAATATATGAGTAATGTAAAGCAGATATTTACAAAACTCAGTTATCACGACCAGAATACATATAATCAAATACTCTACCGGTTAGAAGATATTTTCCACAACTGTGACAATGAACTTCAAGAAATTAAGGAAATTGCCCGGAAGATAAAGGAAGGAATTGAAAAAATCAGTCCTTTTATCCAGCAATGTACCGAAATAGTTTGCCCTGCATGTAAAAATATATGCTGTAGTAATAAGCATGGTTATTATAATCGTGAAGATCTTGTGTATATCCATGCAGTTGGTCTGAAGCCACCTGAATTTGAGTTCGGAAGGAAGGATTCAGACCCCTGTCAGTTTTTATCTGTAAAAGGGTGTACTCTTGAACGGTCAGTACGTCCTTCAGGATGTAACTGGTATTTCTGCGAATCCCTGCTTGATTATATGGAGAAGAGGCCTGACTATCAGGAATTTGATGACTCTCTGAGTGATGTCGCTACTCTCTGGATGGAGTTAATGAGAGAGATTACGAAGATACTCCAAACGTTTCACTACAGGTGGGTGTGAATAATAAAAGGCCGCATAGAGTGGATGGGGATGAAGGTTTGCAAGGTTGTCTTTAGACAACTTTATTAAAACACGGGTCATACTTTCACTGTCTTTTATCAGTTTAACTGCAAACGCATCTGCCTCTTTTTCGAATCGCCTTGAAATATAATTGCTTAACGGAGAAAAAGGGAAAGAAACAATGCTTCCAATAAAACCCAGTATGACAAGTTTCGCAAAGAGCGTGTCAGGTTGAATTTGAAATAAATCGATAAGAAAGTCTGTTTGAAGAATTCTGAAGGAGATATACATCCCTATCAGTGATATAAGCTCTAAAAAAACTATCTGTTTGAGTATATGTTTATTCTTCCAGTGCCCGGCTTCATGGGCCAGTACAGCAAGGATCTCGTCATGGTTCATATTTTCAAGCAGCGTATCAAAGAGGATTATCCGTTTGACTTTTCCAATGCCTGTGAAATATGCATTTGTGTGGCGACTTCTTTTTGATGCATCTATTGTGAAGACCTTACTGATCTTGATATTTACTTTCCTCATTAATTCTTTAATCTTTTCCTCGAGTCTTTCTTCACCGATGGGAGTAAATTTATGAAAAAGAGGTTCGATAACATAAGGGGAGATATACATGATAAACAGACTGAAAAGCAGGAAAAACCCCCATACCCATAACCACCAATAATGTGGACTTACATGAATTATCAAGAATACAACTGATAATACAATACCCATGAGACATGTAGAGAGAAGGAGCGATTTTAGAAAGTCAGTTATCCATAATTTAGATGTAATCGTTTTAAATCCATACTTGTTTTCTATCTTGAAAGTACTATAAAGACCGAACGGGATAGAAAGGACAGTTCCTGCGTAACTGAGAAGGATAAAGAATAGTGTGCCTGATACAATAAAAGGCAAACGAAGGGATGAAATCCAGGAGTTGTATAGGTTGAGCAAACCACCAAACAGAAAAACAAGCAAGAGTATATTGTTCAACACAGATTCAATGAGATCAAGGCGACTATGTTCAAGAGTGTATTCCTTTGTTTTTTTAAGGAGTTCTTCATCAATATGACCTTCAAATCCAGAGGGGATGTCTGTACCATGTTTTTTTAGATAACCCAGATTCAGGAACCTGAGCCAGTAACCACAGAGTACAACAAAGAGATAGCCTATAAAAATAATCACCAGATAGTTTTGCATTGCCATTTTATTTTATAAGTTCCTGCGTATTAGTATAAAATGAATAACTATGGCAAAACCAGTAGTTGTGATCGTTGGCAGACCTAATGTGGGTAAGTCTACCCTGTTTAACAGGATGACAAAGACGTATGCTGCAATTGTTGAGGATATCCCCGGCGTGACAAGGGACAGAAACTACCTTGACGCAGAGTGGGAAGGCAAGGCATTCACAGTAGTTGATACAGGAGGTTTCTATCCAGAGCCTCCTGAAGATATTTTTTTGCAGATAAAAGAGCAAGCAATCTTTGCTCTTGAAGAGGCAGATATTATCCTCCACATCCTCGATGGCAAAGATGGTCTTACCCCCTCTGATATGGAACTCATAAATTTGCTCAGGGCTTCGGGCAAAAAGGTGCTCTGGGTAGTAAACAAGATTGACGCTCCTACGCGTGAAGAAAGGGTGCATGATTTTTATTCGATAGGCACTGATGAATTATGGCCTCTTTCAGCTGCAACTGGATATGGTTATGATGACTTTATGGATAAATTAATTTCTCTGTTGCCTATATATAATGGGGAAAAGATTCATTACCCAAAGATTGCGGTTGTCGGAAGGTCAAATGTGGGGAAATCAACTTTAATAAATACCCTTCTTGGCAAGAAGAGGCTGATCGTGAGTCCTATTCCGGGGACAACAAGAGATTCCATAGATAGTATATGCACGTTTTATGGGAGAAAATACCTATTGATAGATACAGCAGGTATAAGAAGAAAGGGGAGGGTAGGCTACTCTCTCGAGAGGTTTTCAATGGTCAGAGCACTTAAAAGCATCGAGAGATGTGATATTGCCCTTATTGTTCTGAGTGCAGATGAAGGCATCGTTGAGCAGGATCAGAGGATAGCAGGAATTGTTGAAAGCTATGGGAAAGGCGCAGTTTTCCTGCTGAATAAATGGGACCTTATTGAAAATCCTGAAGAGATGTATAAAAATTTAGGAAAGGAATTGGGCAGAAAGATATGGTTTATGCACTATGCACCATTACTGACCGTATCAGCTCTTGAGAAGAAGCGCATTACAAAAGTCTTTCCGATAATTGATGAAATAATGAAAGAGCGAAGGAAAAGGATCGCGACTGGAGAGCTGAACAGGTTTTTCAGGGAAGCTATGCAAAATATGCCGTTACCTAAATATAAGGGCAAGGAAATAAAGCTTTACTATGTCACCCAGGTGAACATAGAACCCCCTGTTTTTGTTGTCTTCATGAACTATCCATCTGCCTTAAAAAATGCACAAATAAGATACATTGAAAAAGGGTTGAGGGAAAGATTTTTGTTTAAAGGAACACCAGTCAAGATTTATTTCAGAGCCAGAGAAAGGAAATAAGGTCAGTGAAGTATTTGAAAATCATGGGGAAGAGTTTTATAGATTTTTTTAGAGATGGCGGGATAATGCTCGCAGGATCCATCTCTTACTTCATTATGATGGCGCTGGTGCCATTCTGTCTATTCCTGGTAGCTATATTTGGATTTCTACTGGGACATTATCAAGGGTTTTATAATTTTTTATCCACCAAGCTTATATATTTATTTCCACCCATAACATCCGTAATTGCAGGAGAATTAGGAAAACTTATCTCATTTAGAGAGATTGGTGCATTGAGCATTGTATTATACGGAATTCTTTCATATCAGCTTTTTTCATCCCTTGAGAATGGGTTGAATTTTATATTCAAGGTAGGGAAGATGAGAAATTTTTTCTGGTCTATAATTTTGTCGCTTTGTGTAGTGACGCTCATCATTATCATGATTCTTGTTTCATTTACTGCTTCATCATTCATCCCTCTGCTCAAGGTATTGAAACCCATCTTCCCTGAATTAAAGATTGGTGTGATAACACGTTTTCTCATAGGGTATGCAGTGCCCTTTTTTATGATCCTTTTTACCATTACCGTGCTTTATATTCTTATTCCGAAAACCAAGGTAAGACTTACTCATGCAATTACTGGCGCTTTTTTTACCGCATCATTACAGGAAGTTGCAAAGCATCTCTTTACATGGTATATAGGAACGTTTGCAAAACTTGGCACATTATATGGCTCGCTTACTACGTTTGTTGTGTTCCTCCTTTGGGTATTTTATTCTACATGTATCTTTCTGATTGGTGCAGAAATAGTGCATAATCAGGAGACAGGGAGGCGCAGGTACGGAGGGTAACATGTTAGAGTTAGTGGGAAAAGTTGTTGAAGTTGAAATAGGTGAGATGAGTTACACAGGCAAACTTATTGAGATTGGAGAAGAAGAGGTACACCTTGAATCAAAAAGTGGCTGGATTGTTATACCGGTAGAGAATATTATATTTATAAGAGAGAAAAAAGGTTAGCCTATATCCCCCAAGAGGAATTGTACTAATGTTACTGCCGAGATTGCGGCAGTTTCAGCTCTGAGAATTCTCTTACCAAGAGTGGTAACAATAAGCCCTTTTTCTTTTGCTAAAGTGACCTCTTCTTTGGTAAAACCACCCTCAGGGCCAATAATAACAAAAAGTGATGCGAGATGAGTAATGAGTAATGCGACTGCTTCTGAAAGTTTCATGCCTCCTTCCTCATAGAAAATAAGGCCATTTAATAGCGGTGATGGGTGATGGGTGATGAGTGATGAGATGTAATCGTTGAACTGTATTGGCTCGTGGACGATCGGAACGATACTTCTTCCGGATTGTTTTGAAGCCTCTTCGGCAATTTTCTTCCATCGGCTCACTTTCCTTGTCTCCCGTACCTGGCTTCTTTCAGTGACGATAGGAATTATCTCTTTTACTCCGAGCTCTGTTGCTTTCTGGATGACCATGTCCATTTTCTCACCCTTGAGGAGTCCCTGTGCAAGTATGATGTGTAGGGGAGCCTCGGAATCACAGGGAAATTTATTCAAGACTTCTGCGATTACCTCTCTTCTGTTCACCTGTACTATCGTTGTTCTGAAACAGTTATTCCTTCCGTCAAATACAATCAGTTCATCTCCTTTCCTGCATCTGAGAACAGAAGTGAGATATCGAGCCTTCTCACCTGTGATTGAGAGATGACCTTCTTTGATAGATGTGATAGATGTAAAGATTCGTAGCATTGTTTATATTTTTACTTTTTTACAAGCTGTAAGCGATAACGGTTGCTGTAAAGACGAAGTCCGTTAGGTTTACTCCGTTTTTGTTTTCCGTTTGTGCTGTCGTTATCTGAAGGCGCACACATCATCTATTTAATCCTTTCTAATCTCTTAAGTCTTGCTTTTGTTTTGCCACCTATGAATAACCAATTACCTTTCAACTTTAATAGCAATTGTTTGTTTAAAAGAGTTTCAACACGATCCGAGTCAACCATATATACCTGCTTTATGACGCCTAAAGTAAAATCAAGCAGACAATCGTTAACATTCGTGATCTGTTTTTGGACTTTCATTTGGTTAATTTTTAGTGGATTATTGATTCTGCTATTTAGATTGATTTTCTTTTTATTTCGCGATAAACCCACGTATACAGAATTTTGCTTCAATATTTCCAATTCGCCTTTATACAGTGAGTTGAAAAATCTGTTTGTAGGTATTGGTGCATCAAAATTATAAGCAAAATTACTTTGTTTCACGGTATGAAAATACATAAGTTCCAAAAACTTTTCTTCCCATTCCTTTTCCATTCTTCCATTGACATATGAATGATATAAAAAATCCATAATTAAAAAAGCTTTGCCTATTTCCTCTATAGCAAGAATGGATAAATAATATGCTGAAGGATAAGATTTATTTTGGAAAAGTAAAATGGAGTCAAAGTGTAATCTTAGCCCATTTTCAAATGATAAACCGGCCATTTTATTAACTTTCTTTAAGTTTATTCCATCAATTTTCATATTTCCAAAATATGTGTGCGTTTTCATCTAGCATTTCTGTTGCAAAAGAAGCCCGAAGGGTTTTGCATGTAAGTCTTTTGCAACGTGATAATTATTGAGAGCGACCTCCGTTGGATGGGATAATTGTATCGTATTCAAAAAATCATCCCTTGAAATTCCTGACTGCGTACAAATTGTTCGAAGTGTTGAGGCTTTTATTTTAGGATGATTTGGCATGGTCAAGGGAGTTTTGTTTCCGTCTGGGTTTTCCCGTATCATTGAAATGTGCTCACTTTCTCTGACAATGCTAAAGCCCAAAATCTGAAAGGCTTTTGTTACCCTTTGTTTTGGGGCGTCAACTGGAAATTTTGGCATTACAATCTAAACTCCAGCCTCTGCAACAAATGCCTCGAGAATAGGTGGCTCTACCTCTAATACCTCTTCTCCAAAACTCTCGATATGAAAACGTATTGCGGATTTTACATCTGAAAGCGCTTCTTCATAAGTATCGCCTTGACCAACCACAACGCTTTTAAGCCCTAATGATAGGCCACATAACCATCGGGATATTTTTCTACAATGATTTTGTATTGCTTCATAATGCCTCCTTCGACTTCTCTTTAACAATAATAACATAATTTACATGTATCTGAATATTTTGAATAACTTCGAAATAGAAAGCTGAGTATTAATACGCCTATATTAACTTGTTTATCCATACTATCATTTAAGGATGGCGGTTTTCAGATAACGTTCAAGGCCAAAAGAAGTGCGATAGCATTTGGATATGAATCTTTTGGCCTGTGTTATGCGTCGTTGGTCACCAACATTAGCAACTTTCAGCAAAATCAAAAACAGGCACTTCAAGTTTCTTAACAGGCTTAAATTTGTCTTTTGCAAACTTCAATAGCTCATCAGTAACATCGGGTGAATATATCTTCTCTCCACATCGTTCACAAACCTCGGCAGGGACATGCTCAACAAGAAAATACCTATTTTCCTCCTCGTAGCTGAAGGTTACAAACATTTTCTTTGTTTCACCGCCACAAAAAACGCATCTCATTCCTTTTTCCTCCTAACTCTATGATCTATCCATTCGGTCTCGTCCGGATCATAAGCTGTAATAACAACGACTGTCGGTGGAAGTGAAAGCTGCACATGAAGATGTCTACCAGCTTTCGACTTCCCATAAATAAGACAGCTCGGTGAATATTTGTCGTCAGGATATTCTTCGATAATCTCACCAGATAATACTGCTTCTTCTATCTCAGATCGATCAATAGACCGTTTGATCATCCTTTTCACGGCATGATCAGAAAACCTGTACTCACTTATACTTATTTTATCCTTTATTCCCTCTATTTTCATACAGTTCTCTTAACATATTACTTTGGTGACCAATGAGCGCATAACTTTGTTGCATCCGAATAGGTTCGGATATCCCAACTCTGGCTGAAGTGCCAGAGATTCACTTCTTGTGACAAATTTCGTCATTCACAACCTCTCTTTTTATATTTAAACTGTCCAGCGGACTCTTCGGAATGCCATCTGCGGCCTTCGATGGTTTTGACTTTTGCAATAAGATGAGGGTCATAAGGGAAGGAAACCGTTCTCCTACCTGAAACATCCTTGCTCACTATTACTACCCCATAAATAAGCTTCCTCAGGAAAACACGGGTTTATGAGTAGATTATTGATGAGAACCCTTGTGTTGTCAAGGAGATTTTCTCATTCTGGTTACGATGTTATACACTCTTACTTTTCTGCTCCTGAGAAAAGGTCTTTTAGTTTTTCTTTAAATGACTTTGCGACTTCATCACCGTTTATCTTTGCAAATTCTTCAAGAAGTTCTTTCTGTCGGAGTGTCAGTTTTTTAGGAACGTCTATATATATGCTTACAATATGGTCTCCCCTGCTATGACCACCGAGTCTCTGGATACCCTTTCCTTTAAGATGAAATATTCTGCCTGAAGGAGTTCCCGGGGGGATTTTGAGCTTAGATGTTCCGTCGAGGGTAGGGATCTCGATTTCTGCTCCGATGCTTGCCTGAGGGAATGACAGAGGAACCTCACAATAGAGGTCATTTCCATCTCTCTTGAAAAATGGATGTTCTTCGACATTGAGGATTATATAGAGGTCGCCAGGAGGACCGCCATAAAAGCCCATTTCTCCTTCGTGAGAGATTCTGAGTCTTGAGCCTGTATCTACGCCGGCAGGTATCTTTACCGTGATACTTCTGAATTTTTTTACTTTGCCGTGACCTTTACATGTTTTACAAGGGTCTGTGATAATCTTTCCGGTACCGCCACACTTTCCACATGTTTTGGCGATGCTGAAGAATCCCTGCTGGAATCTTGTCTGGCCAGTCCCTTTACAATTTGTGCATGTAGCAGGTCCTTTTCCAGGAATTGAGCCTGTTCCATTACATTCAGTGCAGTTTTCCCATCTTGGTACTTCTAAAATTTTTTCAGTACCAAAAGCTGCTTCCATGAGTGTGAGATCAAGGTCATATCGAAGGTCACTTCCCTTTGTTGGCCGTGCTCTACGTTGACCGGTAAATGTTCCGAAGAAATCTCCAAAGATGTCTTCGAATATATCACCGAAACCTGCGCCAAATGGACTAAAACCAGCTCCGACACCTTCAACGGTACCGAATCTGTCATAATGAGCTCTTTTTTCAGGATCACTCAGGCAGGAGTACGCCTCATTTATCTCCTTGAATATTTCTTCTGCCTCTTTGTTTTCTTGATTTCTGTCAGGATGGTATTTGAGTGCAAGCTGTCTGAATGCCTTTTTTATATCGGATTCAGTTGCATCTCTCGATACACCAAGAATCTCATAATAGTCCTTCATTACTCCTTCTTATCCTTGTCAACTTCCTCAAATTCTGCCTCTACAACCTCTTCTTCAGGTTTTTTTGCCCCTGATGTAGTTCCAGTTCCAGGAGCACCGGCACCGGCTTGAGCTCCTGAAGTCTTGTAAATATGTTCTGCCAGTTTGTGGGATGTCCTTGTGAGATTCTCTGTAGCTGATTTTATTTCAGATACCTCATTACTTGTGTCTCTTGCCTTTTTGCATCTTTCAAGAGCATCTTCGATATCTTTTTTCTCCAATTCAGGGAGTTTATCGCTGAAATCTTTCAAAGATTTATCGACTGAGTAAATAAGTGTATCAGCCTCATTTCTTGCCTCTGCAAGCTGTTTCTTTCTTTTGTCTTCCTCTGAGTGTGAGTCGGCGTCACGCGTCATCTTTTTTATTTCATCTTCACTCAGGCCACTTGATGCAGTGATTCGTATAGACTGTTCCTTGCCTGTACCGAGATCTTTAGCAGAGACGTGGAGTATACCATTTGCATCAATATCGAATGTTACTTCTACCTGTGGAACTCCTCGTGGTGCAGGTGGAATCCCGATAAGCTCAAAATTACCAAGGAGTCTGTTGTCTGCAGCCATCTCCCTTTCGCCCTGGAAGATTTTTATGGAAACAGCGGGCTGGTTGTCAGTTGCGGTGGAGAATATCTGACTTTTCCTTGTCGGAATAGTGGTGTTTCTCTCAATAATTTTTGTAAAGATTCCGCCGAGTGTCTCGATACCTAATGAAAGGGGAGTAACATCGAGCAGGAGAACTTCTTTTACATCTCCCTTAAGAACTGCAGCCTGAATTGCTGCGCCTACAGCAACTACCTCATCAGGATTTACCGTCTTATTTGGTTCTTTACCAAAAAAACTCTGCACTGTTTGCTGTACTTTTGGGGTCCTTGTTTGACCTCCTACAAGCAAGACTTCATCTATGTCTGATGCAGAAAGATTTGCATCAGATAGGGCATTTCTACAGGGGCCTGTTGTCTGTTCAATAAAATCTCCAACAAGCTGTTCGAGTTTTGACCTTGACAATTTCATAAGGAGATGTTTGGGTCCTGATGCATCAGCGGTGATGAATGGTAAGTTGATTTCTGTCTCCAGTGCTGTTGAGAGTTCTATTTTAGCCCTTTCAGCGGCTTCCTTCAGCCTCTGTAATGCCATCTTGTCTTTTTTGAGGTCTATACCCTGGTCTTTCTTGAATTCTTCGACCATCCAGTCCATAATCCTGAGATCGAAGTCATCACCCCCTAAATAGGTATTTCCATTTGTTGATTTTACCTCGATGACTCCTTCCCCGATTTCGAGTATGGATACATCAAACGTTCCACCTCCGAGGTCATAGACCGCAATCTTTTCTTCTTTCTTTTTGTCCATACCATATGCGAGTGAAGCAGCTGTGGGTTCGTTTATAATTCTCAGGACGTTCAGTCCTGCAATCTTTCCCGCATCTTTTGTTGCCTGTCTCTGACTATCATCAAAATAAGCAGGTACAGTGACCACTGCATCTGTTATTGGTTCCCCAAGATAATCCTCAGCAGCCTGTTTGAGTTTTTGAAGAATCATTGCAGAGATCTCAGGTGGAGAATATCCCTTGCCTCTTATCTCTACATGGGCGTCACCATTCGGTGCAGCGATAATTTTATAGGGAAGTCTTTTCCTTGCATGTTCTACTTCGGGCGTGTTATATTTCCTTCCCATAAGTCTCTTTATGGAGAATATCGTATTTTCAGGGTTTGTAATCGACTGCCTTTTTGCTATCTGACCAACAAGCCTTTCACCTTTTTCTGTAAAGGCAACAATAGATGGTGTTGTTCTGCTTCCCTCCTGGTTCGGGATTACTACTGTTTCATTGCCCTGTACAACTGACACAACAGAATTAGTAGTTCCAAGGTCTATTCCAATTGCTTTTCCCATATCAAGATTCCTCCTCTATGATTTCTATTTGTTCTTCTGTTTTTTCCTGACCTGTAAAAGGTTTCTGAGAAACCGCTACAAGTGACGGTCTCAATACTTTATCCCAGAGCATATATCCTTTCCTGAACTCCTCTACTACAGTCTTTTCCTCAACGTCATCCCTCTCAACCTGTGTCATGGCATGATGTACTGTCGGGTCAAAGGGTTTACCAGATGCGTCGATAGGACTGAGTCCAAATTTTTCGAGTAACCGCTGGAGTTCTTTCAGTGTAATTTCTACTCCATGCACGATCCCTGTGTTAAGGTTGTGTGAAGAATGTTTCAACGCCATTTCAAGGTTATCAATGACAGGCAGAAGCTCGAAGATAAGACTTTCATTGCCATATCTTACGAGTTCTTCTTTATCTTTATTAATCCTTTTCTTATAATTTTCAAATTCAGCGTAAAGTCGTACGTATTTGTCATTTATCTCTTGAAGTTCAGAGGTGAGTCGGTCTTTATCCTCATCGGGTTCTTCTTGAACAGTTTCTGTGCCTTCAGCTTCGCTTTCTTCTTTATTTAAAATTGGTTGATCTTCGCTCATCCTGCGTTTTCGCAAAGTCCCCCCTATCTTTCCGCAAGTATTCTTGTAATGAATCTTGCCGTATTATCAACAATATAAATAGCTTTTGAATAGTTCATCCTTGTAGGTCCGATTATGCCAACGACACCGATTGGTCGGTCGCCTTCTTTACATGCAGAAACCACAATGCTGAATTTTTTCATCTCATCCATTGAATTTTCCGAGCCGATTATTATCTGAACACCATCAAGTTCTGAGAGCTTGTCGAGGAGCTTTATTATCGTGTGTTTGTCCTCTATTGCACGTGAGAGTTCTTTTATTTTATTAAGGTCAGTAAAGTCAGGCAGGTCAAGTACTTCTGAAAGTCCTGATACAAAAAGGTCGCCGTAGAGAAAATAGAAAGCTTCTTGACAGATTTTAAGTGCCCTTGAAATAAGGCGATCACACATAATCTTCTCTTTTGACATCTCTTGTACTACTTTCTGGCGGATCTCATCAAATGTATGTCCGGAGAATTCCGAGTTAAGGTATCCCGCAATCCTGTTGAGATCCTTCTGGGTAACTTCAGCACCAAGCGATATAACCTTATTTTTAATCATTCCTTCATCAGTAAAGAGAATCGCAGCAATTTTATCATCTTTGTATTTGAGGAGTTCAATTTTTTTCAGGGTTGTTACCTCTGGCTTTGGAGACATGGCAATCCCAAGGTAATGGGATAACGTAGAGATGGTTTTTGTGGTCTCGCTAAAAAGGATGTCTATATTGTCCCTAAGGGTCGCTAGTCTCTTATAAAGTTCCCGGAGGGGTTCTTTGTGTAAAAAGGCACTTTCGGCTACAAGTGATTCCACGTAAAATCTGTAACCCATGTCTGTCGGAACCCTACCTGCTGATGTATGGGGCTGTAAGAGGAAGCCCATCTCTTCAAGGTCAGCCATTACGTTCCTGATAGTTGCAGGAGAGAGACCGAAAGAATAGCTCTTCGCTACAGTCCTTGATCCTACGGGGTCAGGGAAGTTTATATAATTTTCGACGACCGCATAAAGTATTTTTTTTGTTCTTTCATCCAGCATGGTCATATTTAGCACTCTCAGTGGTTAAGTGCTAATAATTTACCAATTAATTCATTGCTGTGTCAAGAGGGGTGGTAATTCAAAAGGGCAGGAATTTTGGCAATTTAAATCCTTTTTTGCCTTTAAACATCTTGAGCATTTTCTTCATTTCAACGTATTGCTTTACGACTCTGTTCACATCCGGGACAGTTGTCCCGCTCCCGATGGCGATTCTTCTTCGTCTGCTCCCGTTAATGATAGCGTGATTCCTTTTTTCCTTTTTTGTCATTGAGTTTATTATCGCCTCTATTTTAATAAGATCCTTTTCATTTACGTCGATATTCTTCATTTTGTTAACGCCCGGTATCATACTGAGTATATTTTCTAATGGCCCCATGGTGCGGAGCTTTTTGAGCTGATCCTTAAGGTCGTCGAATGTAAAAGATTCATCCATTATCGCTTTCTGGAGTTGCTCAGCTTCTTTCTGGTCAAATGATTTCTGTGCGTGTTCTATTAAACTCAACACATCGCCCATACCGAGTATCCTTGAAGCAATTCTTTCAGGGTGGAACGGCTCGAGCATGTCAATCTTCTCTCCCACACCGATGAATTTTATCGGCTTCCCGGTAATCGCTCTTATCGAGAGTGCTGCCCCTCCCCGGGCATCTCCGTCCATCTTGGTGAGTATTATCCCGTCAATACCTATCTGTTCATTAAAGTTTCTTGAGATATTGACCGCATCCTGTCCTGTCATTGCGTCTGCGACAAAGATCACTTCTTTTGG
>JAGVMY010000097.1 GCA_020053565.1 Thermodesulfovibrionales bacterium | reverse complement strand
AGCCTTGAACGTTATCTGCCATTTCAGGTGGGGAAAGAAGATTTTCCAGGGCCTTATTTCCCTTTTATAAAATAATCCATCAACTTATACCCTTCCTCAAACTTCATTATATCCTTTCTTTCGAGAAGAGTTTCATCAAATGTTGCACCCTTATTCTTTATCTTAAGACTGCTGTCAAATATGACAAATGGGACAGGGTCATCAGTATGTGTCCTGACTTCTATAGGTGTCGCATGGTCAGGCATGAGAAGTATCTTGTATTTCTCAAAAGGTTTTATTCCCTTTATAACAGTCCCCACAACAAGCGCATCAAAATCCTCTATCGCTCTTATTTTATCCTTGTAGTTTCCTGAGTGACCTGCCTCATCAGGAGCCTCAACATGGATGTAGACAAAGTCCACCTTCTTAAGAGCCTTGAGAGATGCTTCTGCTTTTCCCAGATAGTTCGTATCTAAATACCCTGTGATACCTGGTACTTTGAGTATTTCAAATCCAGCATATATGCCAAGACCTCTCGCAAGGTCAACAGCAGAGACAAGAGCTCCATCAAGCGAATATTTTTGTTTAAAGGTTGGTATGTTCGGCTTTTTCCCCTGTCCCCATAGCCAGATGCTATTCGCAGGTTTCTTCCCTGTTTTCGACCGCTCTTTGTTCACAGGATGGTTTTTGAGGATGCGTGTTGAATTGAGCATCATCTTTCTCAGCACATCTTCTCTATCCCCAACAGGCAGGTAGTCTGTTATTTCCTTGCCAATAATATCATGAGGTGGAATGCATTCAATATCCAGTGCACCACCAGACCAGACCATGAGATGTCTGTAACTCACTCCTGGATGGAAACTGATGAGCTCTGTCCCGAGTTCTTTATTAATGTCAGTAATGAGTTCTCTTGCCTCTTCTGTTGATATATGTCCGCTGCTGTAATCTTCCATAACAGCCTTTGTCTTCCCCGCACCAAATTTAAGGGTAACGAGATTACATCTATATGCGACGTCATCTTCTCTGAGTGTTACCCCTATACTTGCTGCTTCAAGAGGAGCTCTGCCTGAATAAAACTCCAGAGGGTTATAACCGAGGATACTCAAGTTCGCAATATCTGAGCCAGCATGGAAGCCCTGCGGTATAGTCCTCACCCTGCCTATTACTCCGTTACAGGCAAGTTTATCCATATTTGGTGTGAATGCCTTCTGAAGTGGCGTTTTTCCACCGAGTTCCTTTATTGGAGTGTCTGCCATACCGTCACCAATGAGAACAACATATTTCATATAATTCCCTCTATTATCTTTTCAACAGCCTGTATCTCAGCCTTAACCTTAAGCGGCTCCTTTGACACTTTAAAAACAATATCAGGGTCCTTAAGACCACTCCCGGTAAGTGTACAGACAACACTGGCGCCGGTTTTAAAATAGTTCTTATTATACAATTTTATCACACCTGCAAGAGAGGCTGCAGATGCGGGCTCACAAAAGATTCCTTCTGTAGAGGCAATGAGGCTGTAAACATTAAGTATTTCACTGTCAGTTACAGAATCAATCCTGCCACCTGATTCGTCCCTCGCTTCAATTGCTCCTTTCCAGCTTGCTGGATTTCCAATTCTAATTGCAGTCGCAATGGTTTCAGGTTTTTCTATTGGTTTACCCTGCACAAGAGGTGCAGCACCTGCTGCCTGAAATCCAAGCATTATCGGCAGAGAAGTAATCTTTCCTGCTTTCTTATATTCCTTATATCCTTTCCAGTATGCAGTAATGTTACCTGCATTGCCGACTGGCAACGCATGATAGCGAGGCACAAAGCCGAGCTGGTCACTGACTTCAAAAGATGCAGATTTCTGACCTTCAAGCCTGAAAGGATTTATAGAATTCACCAGTGTGATAGGGTATTTCTGCACAATAGCCTTCACTATATTCAATGCCTGGTCAAAGTTTCCTTTTATTTGAATAACGTGTGCTCCATAAATAAGTGCCTGAGCAAGTTTTCCAAGTGCAATCTTCCCTTCGGGAATCAGAACGATTGCTTTGATGCCAGCCTTTGCAGCATAAGCTGATGCAGAAGCTGATGTATTTCCTGTTGATGCGCAGATGACAGCCTTTGAATCAGCCTCTATCGCTTTTGAAAGTGCAAGGGTCATCCCTCTGTCCTTAAAGGAACCTGTGGGATTTGCACCGTCAAATTTAAAATAGATTTCAAGGTTGATACCTAACTTTCTCTTCAGATTCTCTGCCTTTATCAGAGGTGTGTTTCCCTCCTTCAAAGTCACAATTGGTGTCGTGTCACTTACAGGAAGAAATTCTCGATATTCCTCAATGACTCCACGCCATGCCATTTTATCTTTTTACTATCCCCTTCCTTACTCAAGCAATCAATGAGTAACAAATGATGTGTAACGATAGGTCAAAATGAGTGCGAAGATTGGAAGAACACAAAAGTGCAGAAGTGGTAAAAAAACTTCTAAACTTCCAAGCCCCGGAACGTGCTATTCGTTACAGTGTTTATTCGACTATGTCTCCTTCCACAAGTTCTACATTGATTCCCTGATCCCTGAGAGACTGGATCCCTTTTTCAAGGTTCTCCTCTGTTCCCTCAAGTTCGAGAACCATCTCTCCAACTGTTTCTGTGACCCTTGCCCTCCTGATATTCGGCATCACATCATATTTCTTCGCCATGGTGAAGATAACAGGCTCCTTCACAAGATGCTGGGGGAAAGTTAACTTTACCCTCTTTTTCATTGGTCCCTCCATATTCTGTCATCCACCTGCAATTGCAGGTATAATTGAGACTTCATCGCCATCTTTAATTTCTGTCTCTTCAGCCTTAAGAAATCTTATATCTTCTTCGTTCACATAGATGTTGACAAATCTTCTTATTTTTCCTCCTTCGGAGATTCGCTCACCTATTCCAGGAAATCTCTTATCAAGGTCATTGATGAGGGATATGACTGTCCCTGGTTTACTCTCTACTTCTTCCTTTCCCTGTGTGAGCCTTTGAAGGGGCGTGGGAATTCTTACTTTCACTGCCATCTATGTACCTCCTCTACTATAAATGCAAAAATCAAAATGCAAAGTTCAAAAATTTAAATTTAAAAACACTTCCTACTGTCATTGCGAGCCGAAGGCGTGGCAATCTCGCCTTTTGGGATTGCTTCGTCGCCCCGATGTAATCGGGACTCCTCGCAATGACATTTTCTTTATTCCTTATGTCTTGTTGAGACATGCATTTTTCAATTTCATTTTTGAATTATTTTCAGTACTTCTTCAAAAGAAGCAAGATTAGGTTTTATGTAATAGGGTGAAACAGTCTGACCATTCAAAGCTTCCTGTGT
>JAGVMY010000090.1 GCA_020053565.1 Thermodesulfovibrionales bacterium | reverse complement strand
TCGCAATTCAAATCATGCCCGCCTAAGGCATAACTATTATGAGTCGTTGAGGACAAAGCATAAATAATAAAACACGCGGCTAAAAAAATACTTACCAGGGTCACTTTTGTTTTCATCGTATTCTCTCCTTTTGTAGTATTGTAGACGCTCTATCTACTTATAATAACTTGATTTTCAATTTTCAATTTTCAATTTTTGATTTCATTCATCTGCCTACTCTTAATACCCCCTCTGTTTGTGCAATTTTATGTATAAGGCCAGTGAGTTGTCCCTTGTCTTTCACCTCAAGGATAAATATAATGTACGCCTTTTTGTCCTGGGTTGAACTTGCCTCGATGTTGCTGATATTCACATTTACTGACGATATGAGTGCACTAAGATTTGCAAGTATGCCAGGTTTGTCAACAGTCTCCACATGGAGCCTTGCACGCGATGTTGCGTCACCCTCTGGCTTCCATTCAACATCAACGAGTCTTGCATCATCAATAGCAAGCCTCTCAAAGTCTGAGCAGTCCTTACGATGGATTGTGACACCTCTTCCCCTCGTTACGAAACCCACGAGACTATCGCCTGGTACAGGGAAACAACACTTGGCTGTATGATATAACACATTATCCACTCCCTTTATAGTGATACCCTTCGCCTCCTTTGGGGGCTTTATAACCTTTGTAACCGGAATCTCTTCAACTGGTCTCTCCGGCATTAACTTATTGACAACCTGATGAGGTGATAATTTTCCATAGCCAACAGACACGTAGAGATCCTCAAGGGATTGGATAGTAAAAAATTTTAAAACTTTCTGTATTCTTTCTGATTTGAGGACTGACGGGCTGAGGTCATGCCTTCTCATTTCTCCTTCAAGGAGCTTGAGCCCCAGTTCTATACTCTGTTTACGTTCCTCAGCTTTTATCCACTGTTTTATTTTGCTCTTTGCACGTTGTGTCACAACAAATTTAAGCCAGTCCCTGCTTGGCCCGTGTGCGGGAGAAGTTATTATCTCAATCGTGTCACCGTGTTTAAGATCATATTTAAGAGGTACTATCCTTCCATTGACCTTTGCACCAATACAGCTATGGCCAACCTGTGTATGGATACTGTATGCAAAATCAACAGGTGTTGAACCAACAGGAAGCTCTTTTATTTCACCCTTCGGGGTAAAGACATACACAACATCAGGGACAACCTCACCTTTCACCGCCTCGACAAAGTCCTTTGCATCGGAGAGCTCTTTCTGTGTTTGTATCAGGTCTCTCAGCCATGAGATATATTTACTGCTCTTTTCATCAATTTCACCTTTTTCCTTATATCTCCAGTGTGATGCGATACCATGATCTGCAATCATATGCATTTCACGGGTTCTTATCTGGAACTCAACCCTCTCTCCTTTTGGACCGATGACCGTTGTGTGGAGAGACCGGTACATATTGGATTTCGGGACACCTATATAATCTTTGAATCTTCCGGGAATGGGTTTCCAGAGGGAGTGGATCAGGCCAAGAATTGCATAGCAATTCGCTTTTGTATCGGTGATGATTCTCAAACCGAGGACATCATTAACCTGCTCAAATGTGATCTTCTGTTTCTGCATTTTCTGATAAATGCCATAGTAATGCTTTATCCTCCCCGATATTGTTCCAGAAATACCCACTTCTTTCAGTTTATTAGTTACTATTTCAACGAGCTCTTTTAAGTACCCTTCTTGTTCCTCTTTTCTTTTTGCGACCTTCCTAACGAGTTCATCGTAAAGTTCAGGCATCAGGAATTTAAAGCTGAGATCTTCAAGTTCATTCCTCAACCATCCGATACCAAGTCTATTGGCTATTGGAGCATATATGTCAAGCGTCTCTGAGGCAATTCTTTGTCGTTTGCTTTCCGGAAGATGTTGCAGGGTGTGCATGTTATGAAGCCTGTCTGCAAATTTTATCAACATTACTCTGACATCTTCAGACATAGCTAAAAGCATCTTTCTGAAATTCTCTGCCTGGGCTTCCTCTTTTGTTTTGAACTCCATCCTGGAAAGCTTTGTGAGTGCATTGACAAGAAATGCAATTTCTTCGCCAAAAAGTCCTTTTATGTCTCCAATTGTTTTATCCGTATCTTCGATTGTGTCATGCAAAAGGGCTGCGGCGATAGTTGCAGTGTCCATCCTCATATCAGCGAGGATAGATGCAACTGCGATGGGGTGTCCTATATAAGGTGAGCCTTCTCTTCTTTTCTGGCTTGAATGGGCTTCACTTGAAAAACGATATGCTTTTTTCAGTATGTCAACATCTGCTTCAGGATTATATGAAAGAACTTTTTTCATCAGGTCATCAATGGTTATCTGCTCTTCTGGCATAACGTATTATACAACTTTATTCAGTTGATAGTCGGCAGTCTTAATGAAAAAATCCTAAATTCGAAATTCTAATCCGCCTTAGGCGGACTAAACAATATTGAATGACCAAAATCTAAAAATTCAAAATACCATCATAGAAAGTTAGGAGTTGTTTTGAATTTTGTACCTTTGCCCTGAACTTGCTTCAGGGTTGAATTTGTTTAGGATTTCGATATTAGGATTTAGAGTTTCACCTGAGGCTTGGTCTGAATGCTTTCAGGTTAAGCTGGAGATATCTGCCTCCTTCCCATTCGTTTATAAATGGGGTGAACACAGCATCTATCGTGGTTGATACTTCAAGTCTATCAATAAACTCAGCCATATCAAATCCTATCGTGTCAAGGGAGTGGGATCTCTGTTTGAGTTTCATCTTTAGATGATTATTCCCAACTACTCTTGGATTAAGGACCTCGAGTCCCTTTGATCCTAAGCGTGGCTCCGGGTTGCCAAACCCAAAGGGTTCAAGCATATCAAGCTCTCTCAAAAAATTGAAGGTTATATCAGAGAGGTTTACACTTGCATCTATCTCGAGAGTGGGTACAAAATCTTTATCGGCAAGTGATTCATTCACAATCCTGTTCATCTTTTCCTCAAAAGATACAATATCCTCAGATTTCAGTTTAAACCCTGCAGCCTGTTTATGCCCACCAAAGTCTGTAAGGAATTCCCTGCAGTGGGTGAGACCTTTATATATATCAAAGGAAGGTATACTTCTTGCTGAACCCCTCGCTATTTCCCCCTCTGTAGAAACAATGAATGTAGGTCTGCAAAAAAACTCTGCGATTTTTGATGCGACAATGCCAATAACTCCCCGATGCCACCCTTCTGATGAAAGCACAATAGCCGGGCTTATACCCTTTTTATTAAGTTTGACCAAGGCCTCCTGATAAATCACTTCTTCTATTTCCTGCCTTTCTGAATTAAGCTTATCCAGCCATGATGCAATCTCAATCGCTTCATCTTCAGAATCAGTAATCAACAACTGTACAACCCTGCGAGAGTCAGATATCCTGCCAGCTGCATTTATTCTCGGAATTATTGTAAATAAGAGCAGACCTGTTTTAAGCCCTCTTTTCTCAATGCCTGAAACACTCTTCAGTGCCATAAGTCCCGGCCCTGTCCCATTCTCCAACAACTTTAATCCCTCTTTTACAATAACCCTATTTTCATCTGTAATCGGAACAACATCAGCTATTGTACCGAGGGCAGCAAGGTCTAAAAAATCGTTAATTGAGAATGGTGAATTGCTTCCGCCAGAGGCGGACATAGCTAATGCCTGAACAATTTTGAATGCAACTCCTGCACCAGACAAATGAGAGACTGGAGATTGGAGATTGGAGATTTTAGGATTGACAATAGCTAAAGCATCAGGAAGCAAAAACCTCTGACTCCTATCACCCCCACCCTCGCCCTCCCCCCTCGAGGGGGAGGGGTGGGTGGGGGGGGCTCCTGACTCTTGACTGGTAACTGATGACTCATAACTGATAGCTGGTTCATGATGGTCAGTGATAATGACATCGATACCTTCTTTCTTCGATAAAGATACCGTATCGAAAGATGTGATTCCACAATCAACAGTTATTATCAGCTTGGCACCTATCTGTTTTGCCTCTTCAAGCGATGACAGATTAAAACCATAGCCATGCTCCATCCTGTGAGGTATAAAATAGGAGCAGTCTATTCCAAGCATCGTTATTGCCTTGAAGATTATGGCAGTCGCTGAGAGTCCATCCACATCATAATCACCATGAACAAGTACTCTCTCGCCTCTCTTTGATGCATCCAAAATTCTCTCAACAGCAACGTTTATACCTGGTATATCAAAAGGATCAGATAATTTTGAGATGGCAGGTTTAAGGAAATCGTTTATCTCTTCAGAAGTCTTTATCCCTCTGTTAATGAGTATCTGGGCAAGAACAGGAGAGATAGATGCGGCTTTTGATAAATAGCTTATATATTCTTTATTGGTCCTGTTGACAAGCCAGCGTCTATGCATAATTTTTTTCTTGAAAGGGAAGGGGGATTGCCTCTTCCCTTCACCTTATGTGTAATTGGTGACTATTTTCTTGCAAATGGTCTTTTGCCTCCCCAGAGCAGTACTATCGGGCTCGCAACAAATATGGATGAGTAGGTGCCGATAATGACCCCCATAATCATGGCAAGTGCAAAATCGTGAATTACCTCCCCACCAAAAAAGAACAAGGCAAGAGAGGTGAGAAGCACAGTGAAGGACGTTACAATAGTCCTGGAGAGGACTTCATTTATACTCACATTCATCACAGTCTCGGTAGACTCTTTCACCTTCATGCGGAGATTCTCTCTTATCCTGTCGAACACTACAACAGTATCCGTAAGAGAGTATCCTGCAATGGTGAGCAGAGCTGTGACAAGGATGAGATTTATCTCCCTTCCGAGCAGATAGAATACACCGAGCACTGCGAGCACATCATGACATGTGGCAATAGTGGCACCAACAGCAAAATTGAATTTAAACCTTATTGCTATATAAATGAGTATCCCGACGATTGCAAAAGCAATAGCCTTTGCCGCATCTGCCCTCAATTTTCCTCCCACCTTTGGCCCGATGATTGTAGTTGAGTCCACTACATATTTATTAGCAGGGAGTCTCTGATTGATTATCCCGGTTATCGAGTCTGATATCTGTCCCAGTTGCTGTTCGGTCTTTTTTGCCCTTATGAGTATCTTGTTTACCGTGGGGAGGTCCTGCAGGTCAAAATCCTTGACACCACCATCTTCGAGTACTTTTCTGACTTCGTGGAGGTTTATTGACTTCTCAAACTTGAGTTGAATGGCAGTGCCTCCTGCAAAGTCAATACCGAGGTTTGCCCTTCCATTGGCTATCTGAACAATGGCAATTATTCCTATTATTGAAAGGATACCAGAGAAAATAAATGCGAATTTTCTCTTCCCGAGAAAATCTATTTTCGTGTTCTTAATGAGTTCTAACATCCCGCCTCCTATATGCTTAGCTTCTTTACCTCTTTCCTGCTATTGATGAAATCGAATACGGTTTTTGTCCCTACCAGTGCTGTAAAAAGATTTATGGAAACACCGAGGCTCAAGGTTACCGCAAAACCTTTTATGGGACCTGTCCCAAACTGGAAAAGAACTAAGGCAGTAATAAGAGTGGTGACATGAGAGTCGAATATAGTCCAGAAGGCCTTGCTATATCCTGAGTCCACCGCAGCTCTCGGTGTCTTGCCAGCCCTTATTTCATCCCTCATCCTTTCAAACATTAAAACATTTGAATCTACTGCCATACCTATGGCAAGGATTATACCTGCAATACCAGGCAAAGTGAGCGTCGCATTCAGCGAAGCCATTGCTCCAAGGAGAAGTAATATGTTCAGGACAAGAGCAAAATCTGCAATAACCCCGGAGAATTTATAATAGACTATCATGAATAGTACAACAAGAAATGTTCCTATAATACCTGCCAGCTTGCCTGCCTCGATAGAGTCAGTTCCCAGCGATGGC
>JAGVMY010000072.1 GCA_020053565.1 Thermodesulfovibrionales bacterium | reverse complement strand
TAACTGTCTTCTTTACATTTTCTTCAGTTTTTGAGCTGAAAAATATTGCCTTCGGCTCAGAGTCAGCAAGATAGATTCTTAATTCCTCTGGTTTGAGCTGGGCATCTAATGGAACTGCACTCCCTCCTGAGAGGGCTATTGCAAAATATGTCGCGCACCATTCAGGCCTGTTTTCAGAGATGATTGCAACCCTGTCACCTTTCTTTACTCCTTTCTGTATGAGATATGCTGCGATACCTTTTGTATTATTCAGAAGCTCATTATAGGTAACTGTCTTCCAATTTTGTTCAAAGTAATTGAAGACAATGTTATCTTTATATTTATTTGCAGTTTCAAAAAATAGATCCTGTATAACCTTTTTCATTCTCATTCATTATCTAAAAATTAAAGCGAAATAGCAATGTCTTCTGAGAACTGTTTATCCCTTTATTCACAGGAGATATTTTTTCTATGGTATAATTTAAAAATCGGGGGAAAAATGAAGTTCATTGGTCTTGATGCCGGCTCTGTGAGTGTAAAGCTTGTTGTTGTTGATGAAAAGGGAAATAGACTTTGCAGTTTCTACGAAAGACACAAAGGGCTTCCTGTTCGTGTTGCCCTTAAACTCCTCAGAGCAGACTCATCACTCGTTACTCTTCACTCTTCACTGTCAATCACTGGTTCTGCCGGAAAGTTAATCGCATCCATTCTCGCTATTGAACCGGTCAACGAGATTGTTGCCCAGGCATATTCTACACACCTCCTCTTTCCACACATCAAAACAGTAATCGAAATGGGGGGAGAGGATTCAAAGCTCATACTTTTGAGTAAGGATGGTCGTTCTGTAAAAGATTTTTCCATGAACTCTGTGTGTGCTGCAGGAACAGGCTCCTTTCTTGACCAGCAGGCAGAAAGGCTGAGGCTTACGATAGAGGAGTTTAGCGAGCTTGCACTTGTATCGCAAAAACCTTCAAGAATCGCTGGAAGATGCAGCGTATTTGCAAAATCCGACATGATACATCTCCAGCAGATTGCAACACCTGTTGAAGATATCGTAGCAGGTCTCTGCTTTGCTGTTGCGAGAAACTTCAGAGGCACGATAGTAAAAGGCAGGAAAATTATACCGCCGGTATCATTCCATGGAGGGGTTGCAGCAAATAAAGGCATGGTCAGGGCTTTTAAGGAAATCTTCGAACTTGACGAGCTGTTTGTCCCCGGAGATCACGCACTCATGGGAGCAATTGGTGCTGCGTTAAAAAATATGCACGAAGGCACTGTACAGCATTTTGACCTCTCAAGGCTTGAAGATTTTTTAACATCTCCAAAACCTATCGAGGTAGGATACCCTCCTTTGAATGATTCAAACCAGTCAACAACACAGTCGATAGTCAATGGTCAGCAGTCATTAGTAAAAACTAACCAGATAATAGACTCTTCACCCATCACCCGTCACCCATCACTAAAAACAAGGGCTTACCTTGGTATTGATATCGGCTCTATCAGCACTAACCTCGCTGTGACAGATGAACAGGGAAGACTCCTCTCAAAAAGATACCTTATGACAGCAGGCAGGCCTATAGAGGCAGTGCGCCAGGGACTTGCAGAAATAGGTGAGGAGATTGGAGATAAGGTCGAGATTATGGGTGTTGGCACAACCGGCTCAGGGAGATATATGATTGCTGATTATATCGGCGCAGATATTGTAAAAAATGAGATTACAGCCCAGGCTACTGCAGCAGCCTTTATAGACAAGAATGTTGATACGATATTCGAGATAGGCGGACAGGACTCAAAATATATATCACTTAAAGATGGTTTTGTAATTGATTTCGAGATGAATAAGGCATGTGCAGCAGGTACAGGCTCTTTTCTTGAAGAGCAGGCAGAGAAATTGAACATCTCAATAAAAGAAGAATTTGAAAAATCTGCACTGTCTTCCCAAAATCCCTGCAGACTCGGTGAAAGATGTACTGTGTTTATGGAAAATTCCCTTATTGCAAACCTTCAGAAAGGTGTTGATAAAAATGACCTCCTCGCAGGCCTTGCATATTCTATCGTTCAGAATTATATAAACAGGGTTGTTGCAGGAAAGGCGATAGGCGAGAATATATTCTTTCAAGGTGGGGTGGCCTTTAACAAGTCAGTCATTGCTGCGTTCGAGAAATACCTTGGGAGAAAAATAACCGTCCCCCCTCACCATGACGTTACAGGCGCAATCGGTATGGCATTGATTGCAATAAACTATATGAAAAATGGAGACTCGGAAACTCTGAGACTCATGGAAACAAAAACACGCACAGATCACCGAGTCACCACGTTTAAAGGTTTTGAACTTTCAAAAAGTCTGTATGAGATATCCTCTTTTGAATGCAAGGGCTGTCCGAATGTATGCGAGATAAACAAGGTAAAGATTGCAGGAGAAGAAGACTCTCTCTTTTACGGGAGCAGATGCGAAAAATATGATGTAAGGAAGAATCAAAAATCAGCTCTTGATTCACAACTTACTGCTCATGATCTCTTTTCATTCAGAGACGAAATGCTCTGGAAGGAACACCTTCACTATAGTGATAAGTTAAGAGTGATGAGTGATGAGTCAAATAATAACAGGGGAAAAACATTACCCATTACTCATCACCCATCACCCATTGCTAAAATCGGCATTCCTTACATCTTCTTTTTTCAGGATGATCTCCCTTTCTGGACAACTCTCCTGTGGGAACTCGGATTCGATGTAGAGGTTTCTCCAAAGACAAACAGACAGGTCATTAACCTTGGTCTTGAGACTGTCCTTTCAGAGGCATGTTTCCCGGTAAAGGTCGCACATGGGCATATCAGATATTTGCTTGATAAAAATGTTGACGCTCTTTTCATCCCGAGTTTTATTAACCTTAATACACCCGAAGAGCGCTTCGAGAGAGGATATGCATGCCCCTATACACAGACTATCCCCTATGTATCAAAAATTGCATTTGAGGAGATAAAGTTATTAACCCCTATTATCAATTTCCGGCGTGGAAAGAAGGTTCTTGAAAAAGAGATCACACGCTCACTGAAGCCATTCGGGAAAACATCAAACGATATATCAAATGCACTTAAAAAAGCAGAAAAGGCTCAGGAAGATTTTTTCACACAGATCAAAGCAAAAGGTGCAGAGGTTCTCTCTTCTATAAAAGAGAGGACTATTGTGATTGTAGGAAGAGCTTATAATGCCTTTGATAGCGGTGCAAATCTCGAGATTCCTAAAAAACTTGCTGACCTCGGGGTCAATTCTATCCCGATGGATTTCCTGCCAATTGAGGAAACGAGCATATATCAGGACTGGCCGAACATGTACTGGAAATCAGGCCAGAAGATGCTCCAGGCTGCAAAATTAATAAGGAATCATCCTCATCTCTATGCACTGTATATCGGTAACTTCTCGTGTGGCCCGGATTCTTTTATTCTCAAATATTTTGAAGAGGAGATGAAAGGCAAACCATATCTTTATATCGAGATAGACGAGCATAGTGCTGCTGCAGGCACCATCACAAGGTGCGAGGCATTTATTGACAGCATAGCAAATAAAACAGTTGACAGTCAGCAGTCAATAGTCCGCAGCCTAAGAAAGACTGTTGACTATCGACTATCGACTAAAAAATGTACTATCTACATTCCTCGCATGTCAGACCATGCATTTGCCATTGCAGCTGCCTTTGAGCATTGCGGCGTAGATGCTCATGTCCTCCCTGAGTCTGATAAAGAAACCACAGACCTCGGAAGAAAATACATCTCCGGTAAAGAATGCTATCCATGTACAATCACTACAGGTGATATGATTAAAAAAGTCTTACAGCCTGATTTTATTCCTGAGAAAAGTGCTTTCTTCATGCCCTCTGGCACAGGCCCGTGCAGATTCGGCCAATACAATGTCTTTCACAGGATTATCCTTGATGAGCTGGGTTATGAGGATGTGCCGATATTCTCACCGAATCAGGATACTACCTTTTACAGCGACCTTGGAATTATTGGCAAGGATTTTACGATGCACGCATGGAAGGGCATCGTTGCCTGTGAACTTCTCTCCAAATGTCTCCATGAGACAAGACCATATGAAATATATAGAGGGTCTGCAGATGAGTTATATGAGAGTTATCTTAAAACGTTATACCTCTCCCTGAGAAATAGCACTGATGGTTTGGAAGGAATTCTGAAAAATATAAGAAGAGATTTTGAGAACCTTCCTGCATATAAAGACAGGAAACCCCTTATCGGGGTAATCGGTGAGATATTTGTGAGATGCCACAGATTCTCTAATGAAGACCTTATAAGAAAGGTTGAGGCATTGGGTGGTGAGGTATGGCTTGCGCCGGTGGAAGAATGGATTTACTATGTAAATCTTATGGGGCTAAAAAAGGCGTTGTTAAAAAAGGACAAGTCTGCTATTATTAGCTTCCTTTTGAAGAAGTTCTTCCAAAAGAAAATTGAGCACAGGTTTGCAAAATATTTTAAAGGTTTTCTGAAGACATTGAAAGAGCCGGAGTCAAAAGAGATCCTTGAGAAGGCATCGCCCTATATACATAGCTCGTTTGAAGGTGAGACGATTTTGAGCATCGGGAAATGTGTGGACCTTGTGGAAAGAGGGGCCTCAGGTATTATAAATGCTATGCCCTTTGGCTGCATGCCGGGGACTATTGTGACAGCCCTTCTGAGGGGTGTGGGGAGAGACTATGATACCCCATGCATCAGTATACCTTACGACGGAACAGAGTCTCCAACAATAGCAATACAGCTTGAAGCATTTATGGACCAGGCAAAGGAGTATAAAAAATCAGGGTCTTTCGCAAGATAGTGAAATGAGATATTTGAGGTATAAAAAATCAATGGACATATTAAATCCTAAATTCGAAATCCTAAATCCTAAACAAACCCAAATGTGTAAAATTCTAAATATGTTTGAAGCATTGGAATTTTGAATTTGTTTAGAATTTGGTGCTTAGGATTTAGAGTTTTGCCAAGGAAAAGATTGCCACGCCCTTCGGGCTCGCAATGACAAAGTAAAAGCATTTAGAGTTTAGCTATAGTTGTAAATTACTGAAAGAGGAGGAGGTGATTCAGTGGGTAATGTTGTAAAATGGCGTAAAAAAAAGATGAGCAAGCACAAGCACGACAAGTTGAGAAAGAAGACAAAATTCCAGAGGAGAAAGAGCAAATAAGGTCAACGCCTTAATTAAATCTGCTCATTCTTACCCCTATAAATGGCATTGATTTAATATACTCAGAAAGTAGAACTTTTTTAACCACACCACCTCGGTTTTTAACACCGCTGGCGTGTATGAGGTATAAAACACCATCCTCTTTTTTTACAATACCAATATGCCCAACTATTTCATCCATGATTCTTTTATCAGGGGATTTGATGAAAAAAAGCATATCACCATTGTGAATTGAAGAAGCCTTACATTTACATGAAGAATTTTTACTCAGTAAGGCCTGCAGAGCTTCTTTTGAGATAATTTTTACCTTCTCCCTCCCCCGTGAACCTTTTATCTCTGTGACTGGCCCTATCTCTTCTGTAACTTCCCTTCCCCACTTGCCGCTATCGAGCATATCCTCACCGTATTGAAACCTGTTCTCATAATTAACAACCTTACCATCCACAATCCTTCCTTTATCAATAAATCTTTTGTCCAGTGCAATCATGATCGCCTCTGACAGGGTTTTGCCAAGACTCAGCTCAAGTGTCCTGAAACTGAGGTACATGCAGTCAACACGCTCATCAGCAACAATCGCACTCTTGGTTACATACTCTCCAAGCGGATCAGGATCGTAGGGAGTACCTACAAATTTATCCGCCCAGAATGCAATACGTTCACCAATCGGCTTCCCTTCAAGGTCTTTTTGAAATGATGCAATCTCATCATCTGATAAAAAGGGGAACGCAATCACTGGGATGGATAACAAAATAAATATTAAAAATACCCTGAGCATAATTTAGTATAACTTCAATAACTTTTCTTTTGAATACTTTTCTATCGCAGCTTTATCGTTGCTGTTAAGGTTTGAGAATTTGATGCCATAGTGGCAAGTATCAAATTCAAATTTCTTTTCAACAACCCTGACAACCTCTGCTTCAGTTAAAAAATAGAGAGAATTCGGGAGAAAAAAAGAACATATGATAGTGTCTCCTTGATCAATAATTCTATCCGTTTGGAATAACATGCCCGATGCACTGATATTATCAGATATGCACAAGAAAGGCTTATCTTTGTATTTCCCGTGAACTTTAATGGCTATCGGTGCTCTTAAAGACCCCCTTTGAGCGATAGTGAGGAGTTGATGAGCTTTCTCAAATAAAGTTGAAAGATTTAACGGTTCACACAGGAATGCATTAGCCCTGCACCGTGATTGTCTTTCGATGTGAAATTTGCTGCTTGAGCAAACAATGACTATAGAAACCCTTTGCAATTTTTTATCATTTCTGACGAGAGAACAGAGAGTTTCTCCATCCATTTATGGAGTGTCAAGATGTGTGATGATAAGATCGACCTTTTCTGTTTTATGAATAGAAAAAGCTTCTTCGTTTGATGATGAGTTGAATATTCTTATATTTTTTCTATTAAAGAAACTTTCTTCTTTTTCAATTACTGATTTTATATCATTTGCGATAAGTATTTTTTTTATGTATTTCATGCAAAAATGTTTATTTTATCCGCCAGAGTGTTTCGGTCTATAGCCCATTTTCTCCAACGTTGCCATGAGCGCATCGCTGTGGTCGCCCTGAATTTCAAGGGAGGTATCCTTTACTGTGCCGCCAGTGCCGAGCCTCACCTTCAATTGCTTAAGGAGCGTTTCCCGCTCTTTCTCCAGCATCTGGAGTCCTTCTATGACCGTGACTGACTTCCCGCCTCTGCCTTTCCTGTCACGCCGGACTATCACTTTCTGCTCAGCAGGACGCACGCTTGCAGGGAGAGCCTTTTCAACATGCTTTTCCTTCCGGGGAACAGCCTGGTCTGTCGAGTAGACTAATTTCGACTTTTTTTCGGGCATGGTTTCATTTTAGCACAGGGTTTGCACTTTTTCACTCTTCATCGTTTCACTTCAGGCTTATGAGCTTTTGCACCTCTGGCTTTGGCACTATGGAACTTTTGAAATTTTTAGAGAGAGATTGATTTTTAAATATAATTACAATATAATTACATTAGCGATTAAATTTGAGAGGTGTCAGATGAAAGTAAGCATCGTAGCAATCGGTAATTCAAAAGGGGTAAGAATTCCAAAGTCTATTCTGGAGCAGTGTAATTTTAATAACGAGGCTGAACTTGAAGTGGAGAATAAAAAAATAGTGATAAGACCGGTGAAGAAAAAGATTAGAGAAGGATGGGACAAGGCATTCAAAGTAATGCATGAACGCAAAGAAGATACCCTGTTACTGGATGATTCACTGGATATCGAAATGAAGAACTGGGAGTGGTAGCGTGCAATACGATGTTTACCTCATTAATTTAGACTCGACAATAGGCCATGAAATAAAAAAGACACGGCCATGTCTTATTATATCTCCTGATGAGATGAATGATAATTTACAAACCGTCACTATAGCTCCCATGACGACCAAATCTCATGACTACCCAACCAGAGTAAGAGTTGATTTTCAAAACAAGACAGGGTGGATTGTTCTTGATCAGATAAGAACAATTGATAAGAGAAGGCTGACCAAAAGACTTGGTATAATAGACAGGAAAACGGTTCGGAAAGTGAAGTCAGTGATCAAAGAAATGCTTGTAGATTAAATAGGTTGGCGCAAATGAGGACCATATCTATAAATTATGCTGAACCCTATTATGCGGATACTGCGCGAAAGGGCATACCTTACCAGTATGCAGGCAAGTTCGTCCAAATCAGAAAAGGTCCGACGGAATATCTCGTCTTCTCCCCGAAGGAATCCACCCGCTTCCATGCCGATATCCTCGAGCGATTCTGCACTGAACGTAAGATACACGGTGCCTATAACAGCCAGAAAAAAAGTTTTGACATCCTTGACCCAGCCTGGGTTGTCGCAGGTGGAGGCAAGTTCGAGATAGACAGGAAGAAAAAACACATCAGGCTTTATGACAACTCCATGGCATACGGAAAATTCGACAGGAGAGGCTTGAAAGAAAAAATCCTTTCCATTGCTGAATTTTCAAACTATAAGGTACAGATAGAATAGAGAGTAGTTCATATGGGAGTGTCCCTTTCATTATTTTTATTATTATTTATTCAATATTCGTTTAAAATATTTGCCTTGACCGAACAACATTGCATACTATATTATAATTGTAAGGAATTTATAAAAAGTAAGGAGAATCTATGGCTATAACCGCTAAAATAACCTCTAAAGGTCAAATCACTTTACCCAAAGAAGTGAGAAAGACTCTCAATGTCCATGCCGGAAATGTGGTGATCTTTGAAAAAGAGAATGATAACGTTGTAATTAGGCCAGCCAGAACCCTTAAGGAATTTAAGGGGTTTCTAAAGGGTAAAGGCAAGGAAGATTTTGAGGAAATGAGAAAAAAGGCAAAGGAACATGTTGGGAAAAGGGTAGCTCAGAGTGGAAAGCCATAGAAAAGTTGTTATTGACACTAACCTGCTTGTCCGTTACCTCACCGGGGATGACTCCCAGAAAGCAAAGGCAGTTGATAATCTTTTAAGCAAAGCAGAAAAGGGCGAACTAAAGATTTTCATTCCGTCAATAGTCATTGCAGAATTGGTATGGGTTTTAGAGAGTTTCTATCAGATGCATTCATCTGATATAGCAGAACTCGTTGAGGCTGTTTTGCACACACCAGGGATTGAAGTTACAGAAAAATCAATCATAGCCTCGGCCTTAAAACTTTACAGAACGAAAAATATAGACCTTATAGATGCGTGGATAATTGAATTTGCAAAGGATAGAGGAATTAAAACTATTTACACTTTTGATAAAAAACATTTTATGAATGTTAGCGGAATAGAAACAAAAAGTCCATAATCTCTCCTTCAAGCTGGTACGCCTGCTGAGAAGAGATGAACAAGGAGGAAATCATGGAAGAACAGAAATCTCCTAAAAGGGAACCAGACCCTGCAAGGATACAGTTCTTAAAGAGTTTACCTTCAAAGATCATCCAGTCCCTCACTAAAGAGGATATCAATGCCATTCTCTATGAAGATGTCTGGCCCGATTCCCTGAAAGAAAAGCTCGAGGATTACATTGTTGAAGAATAAATCTCGAAGGAGGATGCGGCGCAGAAAATAATCTCAAAAGGAATCCTCCAGGGGGAGGATGATGGAAATTTTAAGGATATTGCGAATGAATCAAAGCCTGTTCTTAAAGAAGGAATGGGCTTTTTTGTTTGTGCTCAAAGAAATGAGGGATGTGTCCCTAATTCTCTAATTAAATATTTTATTTTATTATTTTATTAGAATCGATATGGCGATAATTACTTTTTTAATCATTTTATTAACCCTCCTCATCATTAGAAATGATAATTTATGCCGAACACTACCGGCACAGTCCATGAAGAGCCGGCATTTGAAGGATACCCCATGGCTGAATCAGGCTTTCCCATGTAACGAAGTTTGATATCCATGGATGCTCCCCACCTGTTCCAGCGGTATTCAACGCCTGCTCCGGCATCAAAAAGAAAGACCCATGAAGAATTCCAGTATTTCCCATTTAGTCCATGGTAAGATACATCCACTGATGAAAGATTAGCAGCGCCAATATCCATTCTGAGATAAGAATCCCAGCGAGGGGCATCAGGAGTAATATGAAATTTGCCGCCAAGATAGACAGGGACAACCTTAAGGTCGTCAAAGGAGATTCCCTGGTAGCTGTCGCCGCCATAGTTTTCGTAACCAATTCCTGCAAGCAAGCTCAATCGAGGAGTAAAGCGCCACGAAACCTCTGCTCCAATGCCCAGACCGGCATTAAAGGCGTCATCATAATCAGGTGCTCCTGTGCCGCTTCCAGCCTCGCCGGAGATAAACGGCGAAACCTGTCCCCATAGCCGCAAAGCGAACTTGCCGTCTTGCGCAGAAACAGAACCCGGCGCTAAAAGTGATAGAAATAAAATACAGGTTGTTAGAAGATAAAATGTTGTTCTTTGTGACATGGTTAGCCTCCTTGTAATTTTTCCTTAAACTGACAAAAAACCCTGGTTTGTTAATCCATAATATTTACTTTCTTAACAAGTGTTCATACACCAAACATGACCATGTCTTGCAGGATTCCTTGCTTGGCATGGTTACCGCTATCGTGCTCTTTTGCCTGGGCGTTTTTTCTCCATAAAACCAGAGGGAAACTTCATAAAGCTTCTGCCCGTCATTACCTGAAGTGATCTGGATTTCCACCCAGGTCATGGGTTTGGAATCTATCCATGTGCCTGTGTTGGCGTATATGGTGTCCACATCGCCCGAATGGTACTGGAATGCAGCCTCGTGTGTGTGACCGAAGAGGATGATCCTGGGCTTGAAGGGATACTTGTCCTTCAAACTGTCAGGCATCTCGAATATGAGGTTGGCTGCGCTGCTGAGACTGCCCAGGTCGTTCCATACCGCCTCAACCTGCGAAACTCTGTTCTGGCGCGTGGGCCAACCGCTGAAAATAGTGTTATAAGTAAAAGCGACTTTTTCCACTGAAGGATCGGTGTCATAGCCGTCTATGTGGTTCATGATGAACTGATCCCATGGCCAGTTACCGCTCCAGAGGGCAATGGCGTTAAACACAGCAATAATCACAGCATCGTCGAAAATAGCGCCTGCTTCCCCATTTTCATTCTGAAAGCCATTTGTCTTCTGTAAATAATTAAGTCTCTTAGACGGGGACTTGACAAAGATGTCCAAGAGGTCAGGAGTGGTGGTGACCTGTCCGGTGCTTGCAGCATTGGATGCCGACAGCCTTGAGATGAAGTAGCCCATGGGAAGATGGCCGCCTGCGCGGCTCCATGTGTCAGGGGCATTGAACAGACAGTAGCGGTGGCCATGTTCAGCCCATATCACATCATCTTTGGTATATGCGCCAAGGCCTGGTGATTCAGAGATGATGTTCATGCATGGGAAGGTATTGGCTATAATTGCCTTGTTCTGGTTCTCAAAGGAGAGCATGTCGTGGTTGCCCGTCACATAGGTGACTTTTATGTTGGGATTATTGCAGACCGCCTTGAGGGCTGCCACTATTCCGGCATTATTTGAAGCGACCAGGATATCAGCAAAGCTCTGAGGCGAGTCTTTGACTGGCGAGACCCAGTCGTCCAACAAATCCCCTAAAATCACCAATTCCGCCACATCATCCCTGGCATTGACCTCATTAAGGAACTGGGCAAGATCATCTGCGTGATCCACCAACCAGGAATAGCTGGCGTCCACATTCATGTGCAGGTCGCTGATAAATATTAGCCTGTTTCTCTCTGCGGCGCTGGAATCCTGTGCAGCCCAAAAGGCGCCAAGAAAAACGATAATCACAATCAAATGATAAAATCTGGTTCCCATATTCAACCTCCAAGTGCAACAGCCTTAGAATCTATGTTTTAAGCCCAAGACATTTACTGGGGCGATTGTTGTTAACCAACTCTATCAGAGGTGGTCCCCATTGTTTGGACAGTTCAGGGAAAATAGGGACAGCGACCATTTTAAACGACTGAATGAATCAAATACTCTTTAGACTTGAGTGGAAAAAATGTACCTATCCCTTTTATTTTCCCCTTATCTGTAATTAATAACTTCGATATGAAAATCGAAATCTTTTTCCTTCAGCATCTTTATGACTGACTGGAGATCGTCTATCTTCTTCGCCCTGACACGTATCTGGTCTTTCTGGATTTCAGACTGGACCTTGAGTTTCATATCCTTGATAAGCTTCACAATATCCTTGGACTTTTCAGCAGGTATGCCCTGTTGGAGGCCTATAACCTGCCTTATCGTATCACCTGCCGCTTTTTCGATCTTCCCGTAGTTTAAAGATTTCAGTGAGACATTTCTCCTCACGAGCTTACCCTTGAGGATATCCGTCAGACTGTTCAGTTTGTAATTATCGTCCGCGATGAGCGTGAGCTCCGCCCTATCTTTATCAAGATCAATGCTGCTTTTGCTTCCTTTGAAGTCAAACCGCTGACTTATTTCTTTCCCAGCCTGCTGCACAGCATTCGCTACTTCCTGCATATCGACTTTGCTGGCAATATCAAATGAATGTTCGTCCGCCATAGGAATCTCCCCTTCAAAATGAGATGATATTAAAAATTATCACCATTTTATCTATTCAGGTCAAGTATCTTAAAATAAATGGATAATATCAGGTCTTTTTTCCTGCTATAATCCCCATTTGCAAACAAAAACGACAGGCTAAGGTTGAGGCTAAGGTTGAGGAAGAGATAAATAAAAAAAAACAGGCTGAGGTTGTGGAGCAGAGTTCAAAAAGAGTCTACCTCCCCATCCCCTCCTTGCCAAGGAGGGGAGAAAGGGGTGGTTACTCCCTGGTAAGGAAGGGAAACAATTGTGAATTTGGCTTGTCTTTTGTATTCATAATTGAATACAATTGTATTCAAAACTGAATACAACTATGGACATTGTAAACATCCTATTTAGATCAAAGATACGGCGGAAGATTCTTATGAGGTTCTTTGCCGATAAGAGCAGGAACTTTTACATCAATGAGATGGCACGACTTATTGATACCTCACAGGGGACATGCCGGCGTGAATTAAACAGACTTGCTGATATGGGTATTCTCTTGTCATTAAGAGAAGGTAATCTTCAGTATTACTCATTAAACAAGCACTATCCCTTCTATAAGGAATTCAAATCAATAGTGCAGAAAACGATCGGCATTGAGGCGAGTATAAGGTCTGCCCTTCAGGGTATAGAGGGTATTACCTTTGCCTTTATTTTCGGATCATATGCAAAAAAGCTCTTTGGTCCGGAATCAGATGTTGACATAGTGATTATCGGAGATGTCAGTGAGCAAAGACTCGTTCAGGTTTTTAAGGGAATTACAAAGATTACCGGCAGGGAAATCAATTATCATGTCTACACGGAAAAAGAATTTGAGGCGAAACTAAGGTCGAACTCATTCATGCAGAATATAATTAGTGCATTTATTATGGTCGCAGGTGACGAGCGTGGGTTTAGAGAGCTACTTAAAAAGGCTTGAGAGCAGAGGATTTCTTAGAAAAGAAAAAATCGGCATTGATCAGGTGAAAGCCCTTCTTGCTGGTGCTTATAAGAATATCGCAGCCTCAGAAAAGAACTTGTCAATCGATGAAGAGGCATGCTACACGCTTGCATATAATGCCATGCTAAAGATCTCACGAGCATTGGTATTTCTGCAAGGCTATCGTCCTCATGACGGCCAACAACATAAAACCACCATCGAGATTACAGGCGTAATTCTCGGTGAGGAATTCAAAAATCTTATTGACATGTTCGATATTATGAGGAAGAAAAGGAACCAGTTTACCTATGACCCGCTGCTTCCGCTCAGTCTTACAGAGGCAAAAACTGCCCTAAAGACTGCAAAGGAATTTCATATGAAAGTAAAACTCTATTTGGATGAACAATATCCACAACTGAAATTATTTAAGTAATGGATAATATCAGGTCTTTACATTTGACAAAAAGATAAAACAAGCTGAGGAGCATCAGGTCTTTTTTAAGGATTGTGGGGTCAAGTATTTATTTTTTTTGCTGAAAAGCTACTGTGATATAATAGAACCAAACCCTCATAAGGAGGATGCAATGCCTTTAGCTGCAAAACAAAAGGACGATCATATTAAGGTAAAACAATACATAACCAATTCAAGAGGGCATAAAGTGGCGGCGATTCTTGACATAAAGGAACTTGAGCGGATCAATGATTTGCTCGAAGACCTTCTTGATTTGAAGGCAATTGAAGATAGAATAGCTGAGCCAACAGAAGACTACGAAGCTTATAGCCGCAAACGAAAATCCCGCCTGCATGTATAAGCTTGCGATTAAGAAATCCGCAAGAAAAGAACTGGACAGTCTGCCAGATCAGATATTTTTAAAAGTCGACAAATCCATACTCTCGTTAAAAGAAGATTCTTTCCCATTCCCATATACGCAAGCAAAAAAACTCAGAGGTGAAGATAAATACAGGCTCAGGGTTGGGGATTACAGGGTTGTTTATTCTGTCGATGAAGACCAAAAAAGCATCATTATTTATCGCGTAAGACATCGAAAGGATGTTTACCGATAGGCGAAAAGATTTCTTACCCCCTGTTCAAAATACAATTCACGAGAGCATCTTGTTAACAGTTTCCTCGTAAGAATCCCTCATCGAACCGGGGTATATCCTCCGGGTATTCCATTCTTAGAGAGCACGATCTGCCATACCTGCAGGCATCGTGCTCTGAAGGTACCTGCGCTGCTCAAGAGATAGTATTTCCACATGCGGTAGAAGCGGTCGTCATAGAGTTCATGCAGTGCATCCCAATTCCTGTCGAAGTTATTGAACCACGACATCAGTGTAGGATCGTAGTAAGGACCGAAATTGTGCCAGTCCTCGATGATAAAAAGCTTTTCTGCTGCTTCACTGATCTGCTTCATGGAAGGGATCATCGAGTTCGTGAAGATATACTTGCCGAACCACGGATCAACGGTAACATGCGAGTAACTGTCTCCTATGGTATGCAGCAGGAAGAGCCCGTCGTCTCTCAGGCACCTGTGCACAACCTCCATATACTTCCTGTAGTTCTTATAACAGACGTGCTCGAACATGCCAATGGAGACAATGTGATCGAATGGTTCGTTCACCTCCCGGTAGTCCTGAATCCTGATCTCAACAGGCAACCCTGCACAAAATTCCCGTGCAAGCGCCGCCTGCTCCCTCGAAACGGTGATACCAACTACGCTCACCCCGTATCGCTCCGCTGCATATCCGGCGAAACTCCCCCACCCGCAGCCGACATCGAGCACCCGATCCCCTGGCTGAAGCCCCAGCTTCCTGCAGGTCAGGTCCAGCTTTGCTTCCTGTGCCTCGTCGAGATTCCCTGCATTCTTCCAGTATCCGCAGCTGTAGACCATCCGCCTGTCGAGCATCCTCCTAAAGAGCTCATTACCGAGATCATAATGCCTCTCCCCTACCATAAATGCCCTTGACCTTTTCGCAAGGTTAAAAACAATTGATTTGAGGATCTCGACCCGGAGCTTCAAATTTTTTTTGATTGCCTCTTCAGGCTGCAGAGGCATGAGCCTACAGAAAAATTCATCGAGGCAATCGCTTTCCCACCACCCGTCCATGAAGGATTCGCCGAGGCCGATGCTCCCTTCCCCGAGAACCCTTTTGAAAAACCGCTCGTCCTTGATACGTATATCCCAGGGACTGGTGCCATCGACGGCGATTCCTGCAGGATGCAGGATTTCCTGGATAATCTCTCTGAGTTTCCGGATATCCATACATCTCTCGAAATCGTATAGCCTTATCTTCATTTTAGCAATTTCAGCAGAAAATGCAAGTCCGGGTCAGTCTCGAGGGACAGGTCTTTTTCTTGATACTATTGTGAGTAAAAAGGGCAAACCTTCATCATTCGTTTAAGGACTGGGAATGGGGATGGTTGTTCTCGCATACTCATTCGGTAACTTTTTGTCTACGACCCGTAGGGAAGTTTATCAAAAGGTGTCATATAGTTTAACCCTCCATGCCGTCTCAGATAATTACACTCAAATAAGAAACCTCCCATCTGTTCTTTTACCTGCGGAAGCTGACAAGCAAAAAAGCTATCAAGCCAGTAAAATGACAAGCTGGTGAGCAGTCTTAAAGACACTCCCTATTGACTAATGAACTCATTGATAGAGTATCATTGAAGATGTTTACACCATTTACCACAACAGGAATTGGAAGTCTTCCGCATACAGACTCTGAAGAGGCATGCAGGCTTGTGCTTGAGACATTTGACATCCCTTTCTGGCCTCAACTTCCAAAATTATCATTCCATGAATCAATGATACCTCAGTTCTCTGAAGGCGTACCATTTATAAAGACTGATGATCATAGAGAAAGTATTTGGATAGAAAGAAACGGAAGCGATGCACTTACACAGTTCTATGAAAACTATTCTGAAGAAATGAAGATTCCTGTTTCTGAGAACTATGCAAAAGGTCTCCATACATTTATACGTCTCATAAAAAATAAGAAATTTACTACTCTTAAAGGGCAGGTTACCGGTCCGTTGACCTTTACACTTGGACTCAAGGACTCTGAGGGAAAGCCAATCTATTTTGATGAAGAGCTCCGAGAGATATCCCTTTTAATTCTAAAGGCAAAGATCAGGTGGCAGATAGAAATACTGAAGCCTTACACTGATAATATCATTATCTTTGTTGATGAGCCTATTCTCTCTGCTCTTGGAAGCACAAGTTATCTCGGTGTAATTCCTGAGGAAGCTCTGAGGCTGTTGAGGGAAACATCAGATTCAGTGAGGCATGCTGGAGGCATTCCCGGGATCCATTGCTGCAGTAAGGCTGACTGGTCTTCGGTTATCAAGAGTGGGATAACAATTATCAGCTTTGACGCCT
This sequence comes from Thermodesulfovibrionales bacterium, assembly GCA_020053565.1. Taxonomy (GTDB): domain Bacteria; phylum Nitrospirota; class Thermodesulfovibrionia; order Thermodesulfovibrionales; family SM23-35; genus VGWZ01. The sequence goes on along the minus strand of JAGVMY010000072.1, from coordinate 4,704 downwards.
ATGGATATACCGACACAATCTCAATGTATCCGGAAGAGTTCACCAAATTTCTTCAGAGTGGTGGATACCTTGCATGGGGAATTGTGCCCACAACCGAGTCTATAATAGAAGAAAATCTTGATTCTATCAGGAAACGTTTTGATGACAGTATAGATAGATTATCAAAATCAATACCTGGAGATCTTTTATGCTCCAAAATACTCCTTACACCTTCATGCGGTACAGGATCAATGAATATTGAGCATGCAGTGAAGGTGTTTACACTTCTTAAACAACTTAAGGAAACAATTTCATAATGGAAGAACGTATCACGTTCTCTAACAACGGTATTTTTATCTCTTTTGAAGGAATCGAAGGTTCTGGCAAGACAATCCAGGCACGGCTCCTTGATGAATTTCTACGAAAAAAAGGTTATACAGTTGTTCTCACAGAAGAGCCTGGCGGCACACAAATTGGACTGAGAATACGGGAACTCCTGCTCTCTGTAGAACATCAGGAAATGACTTCTGTTACAGAACTCATGCTTTATAATGCATCACGTGCACAACTTATAAAGGAGGTCATCCTTCCTGCAATAAAAAGAGGTGCTATAGTAATAACAGACAGGTTTAATGATTCAACCGTTGCATATCAGGGTTATGGAAGGGGAATAGATCTCAATCTCATAGATTCGATCGATAGAATAGTAACGGCAGGCTTAAAACCTGATATCACCATACTCCTTGATCTTGATGTTAAGGTTGGCTTGAAGAGAAACAGAGGTATTCATAAGGCAGACAGATTAGAGCTTGAGGATAAAGCGTTTCATAAAAAGGTAAGAAATGGTTATCTTGAGATTGCAGCAAAAGAACCTGAGAGGATAAAATTAATAGATGCCTCGAAAAGTATAGAGGAAATACATAGCAAAATAGTCAGCATCATTACGGAGTATATCGCTCAAAATGGCTCTTAGAGATGTTATAGGACAGGACAGGGCAGTAACTATACTGCTGAGAACTATACAGAGAGGAAGAATACCTTCGTCATATCTATTTGCAGGAGAACCGGGTATAGGAAAGAAATTTACTGCCATTAATCTTGCAAAGGCATTGAACTGTCAGAGCAGAGAGCAGAGAGCAGAGAGCAGAGACACCCCCTCCCTTGCCCTCCCCCCTCGAGGGGGAGGGATGGGTGGGGGGGATTCCGAACTCAGAACTCAGATAGATGCTTGTGATGAATGTCCTTCATGCAAGAAAATCGATTCAGGAAGTCACCCCGATTTTCTTCTCATCTCACCTAAGAGTGGATTGATAAGGATAGAAGAGATAAGGGCGATTGATGACGCACTTTCTTTTAAGCCCTTCGAGGGAAGGGAAAAGGTCGTCATAACAGATGAAGCGGATACAATGAATCCATATGCGGCAAATGCCTTTCTTAAAACACTTGAAGAACCTCCAGAAGATAGTCTTATAATCCTTATATCATCAAGCCCTGACCGACTGCCTGACACAATACGGTCGCGGTGTTCAAGGATAAACTTTACACCTCTCCCTGCCGAGGCATGCGAAAAAGTCATAAAAACAGTTATGAGTCAAAAAGCTGGCAAGCCTGCAGGTGTGCAAGCCAAAAAATCAAAAAAACCAGTGAAAGATGATGCTCAACTTTCAACTCTTGTGAGACTTTCAATGGGAAGACCAGGTCTCGCAATCTCAGGAGATCTTATCGAAGAAAGGACATGGTTTATGCAAATGCTCCAGGGGATGCTGAATACAGAAAAAGATGGCTGGACTTCAAAAGAAGAGATGGAAAAGTGGTTTGATCTTTTACTCGTCCTCCTCCGAGATGCAACTATACTAAAGATAACCCGGGATACAAAGAATCTCATCAACTCAGATCTTAAAGACTCTGTAAAGAAGTTGAGCAGCTCAATGGATTTAAAGGGTATAATAGAAAACTATCAAAAACTGAACACCTTAAAAGTATATTTTAATTTTAATTTAAATAAATCCCTCACATGGAACTATACGGGTTCTCTGCTGAGGAAAACAAAGGACATTATTAATGCCTGAAGTAATAGGAGTACGTTTTAAATCCTGCGGAAAGATATACGACTTCGAGGTAAACGGAGTAGAAGTACAAGAAGGTGACCTCGTTGTGGTGGAGTCTGAACTTGGTCTCAGTATAGGGAACGTCATCTTAGGTCGCCACACACTGGAAGACCCTGACAGAGAATTGAAAAAAGTCATTCGTAAAGCAACAGAGGAAGATCTTCACCAGAGCCAGGAAAACAAAAATCTCGAAACTGAGGCAAGGGAGTATTCCCTTGAGAGAATAATGGCAAGAGGACTGCCGATGAAGCTTATCTGCACTGAGGTTACCCTTGACAGAAAACGAATTATTTTTTATTTCACTGCAGAAAAGAGAATTGACTTCAGGGAACTCGTAAAAGACCTTGCAGCAAAATTCAAGACAAGGATTGAAATGAGACAGATTGGCGTGAGAGACGAGGCAAAGATAGTCGGTGGCATGGGAATATGCGGGAGAGAACTCTGCTGCATGAAATTCCTGACATCATTTGAGCCTATTTCTATCAAAATGGCAAAGAAACAGGAACTTGTTTTGAACACAGGCAAGCTATCCGGAGTCTGTGGAAGGCTCATGTGCTGTCTGGGATTTGAGTATAGTGAACTGTCTCCAGAAGATACAACCCTGACAGAGGAAAACTCCATATCAATTTCAGAGGATGAAGAAGCATTTGGAATGATTGTTGCCACAAGCGACTCACCTCCAGAAGTAAACGAGCCTCTTGCCCAGCGTGAGACCGACTCACCATCACCTGCTCCTCAATCTGAAAAGCAAGAATATCAAGGAAAACATAGGCGCAGGAGAAGCCGCAGAAGAAGGTTTCGCAAAATTGACAGATAAGTTTTATATCACCACGCCAATATATTATGTCAATGATATACCGCATATCGGCCATGCCTATACAACCGTAGCTGCTGACATCCTCGCACGATATAACAGGTTAAAAGGAAAAAAAGTATTTTTCTTAACAGGTACTGACGAGCATGGACAGAAGGTCGAAAAAGCAGCACAGGAAAAGGGCATGCCACCAAAAGAACATGCTGATTTGATGGTTGAAAATTTCAAATCCCTCTGGACAAAGCTCACTATTCACAATGATGCGTTCATACGCACTACAGATCCAGAACATGTAAAAACTGTTCAATCGCTCCTCACAAAGCTATGGGAGAAGAACGAGATAGAAAAGAGAGCCTATTCAGGATGGTACTGCATACCGGATGAGAGATTCTGGACAGAGAAGGAAGTCATAGAGGGGAAATGCCCGGAGTGTAAAAGACCTGTTGAGCACATTACAGAGGAGAACTATTTCTTCCTGATGTCGAAGTACCAGGAAAGACTCATACACTACATTGAGGAAAATTCATCATATATCCTTCCTGAGGCAAGGAAAAACGAGGTTCTCGGATTCTTAAAAAACAACCCCCTCGGCGACCTCTGCATATCACGGCCGAAGCAGAGACTCTCATGGGGCATAGTACTTCCTTTCGATGACAACTTTGTTACCTACGTCTGGTTTGATGCACTTGTAAATTACTACTCAGCAATAGACTATCTTGCAAATCCCCACATCCACCCCTCACCCTCAAGGGGAGATGTCGGAATCGACTCGTACCGAGGCAAGGGACGGGCTGAGACTCTTGACTCTCGACTCTCGGCTCTCGGCTCTGAATATTGGTGGCCTCCCGAGCATCACCTGATAGGAAAGGACATCCTCACCACACATGCTGTCTACTGGTCAACAATGCTTATGGCACTTAACATGCCTTTGCCAAAGAACATCTTTGCACATGGATGGTGGACTGTTGACGGGAAGAAGATTTCCAAGTCTTTTGGGAATGTTGTTGACCCAAATGAGATGGTCAATAAATACGGGACAGACGCCTTCAGGTATTTCCTTTTTAGAGAAGTCCCCTTCGGGCTCGACGGTGATTTTTCTGAACAGGCATTGATAAAGCGTATTAATAATGATCTTGCAAATGACCTTGGAAATCTTCTCAGCAGAACACTGACAATGATTGAAAAATATTGTGAAGGGAAAATCCCCCAGATGCCTTCTTACGATTTTAATAGAGAAGTCGAACTGCAGAGAGAAATTCACCTTAAAAGCCTTGCAGAAAATATGAATGAGGCATTTGATCATGCCATGGAAAGATTATCATTTGGTCATGCCCTTGATAAAATCTGGGACACAATTAATGATGCAAACAAATTAATAGAAGATGAAGCCCCGTGGAATCTGTGGAAAACAAAGAACATCGGTAAACTCTCAGGTGTGCTCTTCACCCTTGCTGAAACACTACGAATTATTGCAATCTATGTGTATCCCTTTATGCCCGATACGGGACAAAAAATCTGGCTGCAACTCGGGATTGATGAAGAAATCGGCAATGCGATACACATTGCATGGGAAGGGCTGAAGCCCGGGCAGAAGATAAGAAAAGGTTCTCACTTATTCCCGAGAATAGAAAAAGTATAATACAGCGGCATGAAACTCGGAGAGGCTTTAGTTAAGGAAATAGTTAATTCTGTAAGTAATGACATTATAGAAAAATATAAAATCCTCCCGTTCAAGAAAGTCCGCAACAGACTCTATGCTGCAATGCTCGACCCAGCAAATTTAAAAGAACTCGACGAAATGAG
>JAGVMY010000065.1 GCA_020053565.1 Thermodesulfovibrionales bacterium | reverse complement strand
TATAATGTTGAGGTTGTCGTATCAGGGGAGTCTTCGATTTTTAATGCCATATCGACGCATTATGTAGGCCATGGTGAGGCTCTTGTAGCATCAAAGAAGGCAACCATTTCACAGGTGCTCCAGCAGACAAAGGATTACACCATCTCTGAGCACGAATTCAGGGATGACGAGACAATAACCCCAGTCGATGAAGGTCCCTTAGTTGATGTTGATGAATTTGACAAACTTGTAGGAGATGCACTTGATAGTGTTGAGGCTGTTATTGACAAAGAGGATTCATTCACCGTAAAAGAGATTGAAGAACCAATAGTAAAGCTTGTCAATGGTATACTTATCAATGCGATAAAAGGTGGTGCAAGTGATATCCATATAGAACCATACGAGCGGGACTTAAGAGTGAGATATAGGGTTGACGGCGTGATGTTTAACGCAATGAATCTCCCGATAAAGATAAAGAGTTCTGTAACCTCAAGGCTTAAGATAATGGCGAAACTTGATATTGCAGAGAGGAGACTTCCACAGGATGGAAGGATAAAATTACGACTCGGCAAAAAAAAGGAGATAGATTTTCGTGTTTCAGTTCTCCCATGCCTTTTCGGTGAAAAAACTGTTCTCAGAATCCTCGATAAGTCAAACCTTCAGGTAGACCTTACAAAGCTTGGATTTGAGGAAGAGGCATTGAGAGATTTCATGGATGCACTGAATAAACCATATGGTATGGTCTTAGTTACAGGGCCAACCGGAAGTGGCAAAACAACGACCCTGTATTCTGCAGTAAATTATCTCAATAAGCCTGGCATTAACATAATGACCGCTGAGGATCCTGTCGAATATAATTTCTTAGGGATAAATCAGGTGCAGGTAAGAGAAGAGGTGGGTCTTACATTTGCCTCGGCCCTGAGGTCTTTTTTAAGGCAGAGTCCAGACATCATCATGGTTGGAGAGATTCGTGATTTTGAGACAGCAGAGATTGCAGTTAAGGCAGCCCTGACAGGCCATCTTGTTTTGAGCACATTGCATACGAATGATGCACCGAGCAGCATAAGTAGATTATTGAATATGGGTATAGAGCCCTTTCTTGTATCAGCATCTGTTATTCTTATAATGGCACAGAGGCTTGTAAGGAAGGTATGCACACAGTGCAGGGAAGAGGAAAAGATTCCGATTCCTGCTCTGGTAAAGATAGGTTTTTCAGAAGAAGAGGCAAAGGCGATAAAATATTATAAAGGAAAGGGATGTCCTGTATGCAATGGTTCTGGATATAAGGGAAGGATAGCCCTTTATGAGGTTATGCCTGTGGTGCCTGAGATCAAAGAGATGGTTCTTGAAGGTGCATCAGCAGATGAGATAAAAAGGACTGCAGTGAAGCTTGGTATGAAGACCCTGAGGATGAGTGGCCTCACTAAAGTGAAAGAAGGCATTACCTATATTGAAGAGGTATTGAGGATTACATTTGGAGATTAAATGAAGATAAAAATGCAAAACGCAAAAATAAAAATTATGGAATTCATTTTGAATTTTCAATTTTAATTTTTAACGGAGTAAATTATGGCAACACTTTATGACTTATTGAGGATGATGATAGAAAAGGGTGCTTCAGACCTCCATATAACAACAGGGAGTCCTCCAAGGATAAGGGTAGATGGAAAGCTTATGCCTATTGATTATCCCACACTAACCCCTTCAGACACGAAGGCGCTCTGCTACAGCATACTTACTGATGTACAGAAACATAAATTTGAGGAAAATAATGAGCTTGATCTCTCTTTTGCCCTTAAGGGTGTAAGCAGGTTCAGGGCAAATATCTTTATGCAGCGAGGTGCAGTTGCTGGTGCGTTTAGAAGCATCCCGTTTGAGATCAGGGGGTTTAAGGAACTTGGATTACCAGAGATTGTGAGTGATCTTGTAAAAAGGCCACGTGGCCTCATTCTTGTGACAGGGCCAACAGGGCATGGAAAGTCAACAACACTTGCAGCTATGGTAGACAGGATAAACACAGAGAGATATGACCATATAATCACAATAGAGGATCCGATAGAATATCTTCATCACCACAAAAAATGTCTGATTAACCAGAGAGAGGTAAATGCTGACACTGTATCATTTAAAGCTGCACTGAGATATGTTCTCAGACAGGACCCTGATATAGTTCTTATAGGTGAGATGCGTGATCTCGAGACTATAGAAGCAGCCCTTATTGTTTCAGAAACAGGGCATTTAACCCTTGCTACACTGCATACGAATTCTGCTGTCCAGACAATAAACCGTATTGTAGATGTGTTTCCACCCTATCAACAGGAGCAGATAAGGGTTCAATTGTCTTTTGTACTCGAAGCAGTGATTTCCCAACAGCTCATCACCAAGAAATCCGGACAGGGAAGGGTTCTTGCTGTTGAGTTGTTGGTACCAAATCCGGCAATAAGAAACTTGATAAGAGAGGACAAAATACATCAGATATATTCGATGATGCAAACAGGCCAGGCAAAATATGGCATGCAAACAATGAACCAATCATTACTCGACCTTTATCAAAAAGGACTTTTATCTTATGAGGATGCTGTCGGGAAGTCTCATATACCTGAAGAGTTGGTTAATATGATCCAGAGGAGTGAGATAGCTACCTCTGGCCGAGGGAGGAAATAAGAGATGGCTGTATTTCAATGGTCAGGTAAGACATCAAGGGGCATTATAGAATCAGGGGAAATGACTGCAGCGACAAAAGAAGAGGTAATCACACTCTTAGGGAGGAGAAATATCATCCCTACCATTATCACTGAGAAACAGAAAAAAGTTCGTATACTTCGTCCCAGAGCGAGAATAAAAGATAAGGATATAGTTGTCTTTACAAGGCAGTTTGCGACTATGATCAATGCAGGGCTTCCGCTCGTACAAGCACTTGAAATATTGTCAATTCAGGTTGAGAATAAAAACTTTGGCAAGATAATAGCCCAGGTCAAAACAGATGTCGAATCAGGGTTAACCTATGCTGATGCCCTTAAAAAGCATCCGAGAGTATTCAGTGAATTATATGTGAATATGGTTGCAGCAGGTGAGGCTGGCGGTGTTCTTGACACAATACTCAACAGATTAGCAGCTTACATAGAAAAGTCAATGAAACTCAAGAGACAAGTTAAAGGGGCACTCGTGTATCCAGTTGTTGTGAGCACCATTGCTGTTCTGGTAATTGCTATCATCATGGTTTTTGTTGTTCCCACATTTGCAAAGATGTTTACCCAGCTGGGAGGAATACTCCCATTACCCACAAGGATAATTATTGGTATCAGTAATTTTCTCGCGGGCATAGGTGGGTTGATGGTTCTTGGATTCATTGTTGCCATCATTATAGCCATTATTCAGTTTCGAAGGACAGAGAAGGGAAAAAAGATAACCGACACGATAGTACTCAAGCTCCCCATCTTTGGAGTACTCATTAATAAAGTTGCTGTTGCAAAATTTACAAGAACACTCGGAACACTTGTCAGCAGTGGTGTGCCAATATTAGATGGTCTTGAAATAACCGCAAAGACATCAGGCAATAAGGTCATCGAGTATGCGGTTATGGATGTGAGAAAGGCAGTAGTGGCAGGAAAGACTCTTGCCGAACCTATTGCAAAAGCAGGGATATTTCCTCCAATGGTGACACATATGATCGCAGTAGGTGAGTCAACAGGTGCGCTTGATTCAATGCTGGGCAAGATTGCTGACTTCTATGATGATGAGGTTGATGCAGCGGTCGCAAATCTCACTGCAATGATGGAACCATTACTTATGGTGTTTCTTGGGGGTGCTGTTGGCTTTATAGTTGTCGCTATGTATCTTCCGATATTCAAACTCATCACACTTATAAAATAAGGGAGATATGTCAGAGGATGCTGCAACCTTAAAATTAAATATAAAGGCCCTGATAGTTTTCAGGGCCGTATTTGTAACCCTTCTCCTTGGTTCGTCATTTCTCCTGAAGGCTGGATACGAAAAATTTCCCTATGCCCATGCCCTCTCATATCTCATTATTTCTCTGTACGCACTCACTATCGTCTATTCCCTTTTATTCGAAAGGATTAAGAACCTCGTTTCATTTGCCTATACCCAATTAGTTCTTGATGTGATTTTGTCAATAATACTCATCTTTATTACAGGAGGCATCGATAGCTGGTTTTCTTTTACCCTTGTACTTACTGTTATATCCTCAAGTATAGTATTAAATAAAAGAGCTGGTTACATCATTGCAACACTCAGCAGTATCCTTTATGGAGTGCTTATAAACCTTCAGTTTCACAGTTTACTGCCCCTAAGCAGTGGGGGAATAGCAGAGATGAAAGACTACCTCTACAATATTTTTATCCATATAGTCTCATTTTATCTCACTGCTTACCTCAGTGGTTATCTCTCATCACGTCTTGAGAAAACAACTCAAAAACTTGAGGAGAAGGATTCAAGTCTGCGAGACCTTGAGTTTTTCAATAAGGAAGTAATAGAAAGCTTACCAGGTGGCCTGTTTACCACGGATATCTACGGTAAGGTATTAATTTTCAATCGTGCTGCTGAAAAGATTACCGGTGTTCAGAAGGATTCCATCATGGGCCGAAGGATAGATGAAGCCCTCCCGTTCTTTGAGTTTCCCTTTGTTGTTGGCCGCAGGGAGAAGACAATAAAAGTCTATGGGGCACAGAAAGTGATAGGTTTTACTATATCTGCACTTAGGGATATAAGCGAAAAGGATACTGGGTTTATAGGGATATTTCAGGATCTCACTCAACTGAAGAGACTTGAAGCAGAGATGAAACAGAAAGAAAAGTGGGCAGCTATTGGAGAACTTTCAGCTAATATTTCCCATGAGATCAGAAATCCTCTTGCTTCTCTCAAAGGGTCAATTGAAATACTCAAAGAGGATACGATACCCCATAGCAAAAGAAGGAAACTCATGGATATTGCCCTGAAAGAGATGGAGCGCCTTAACGGTATCATTACTGATTTCCTTACCTATTCACGTCCTACAGCACCCGAATTTAAAAGAGTCGAGCTCCATGGAATTCTTGATGAAACCTTAGAGATTCTGAGAAATATAGAGCAGAACAAAGGCAACATCTCTATCAAAAAGGACTATAGCGGTAACCTTGAAGTAAATGTAGATCCGTTGAAGATGCGACAGGTATTCTGGAACCTTGGCCTCAATGCGGTAGAGGCAATGCCAGAAGGTGGTGAACTTATAGTCTCTACAATAAGCTCAGACAGTGCTGTAGAAATAACCTTTAAAGATTCTGGAACCGGGATAAAAGAAAAGGATATCGAAAAAATATTCTATCCCTTTTTTACTACCAAGGAACACGGCACTGGTCTCGGACTTGCGATAGCTTATAGAATAATCGAAGAACATGAAGGAATGCTCCACGTGAACAGCAGCCCTGGTGTTGGTACCATATTTAAGGTTATACTACTAAAGACAGATGGAAAGCCATAAAGGGAAGATACTCATCGTAGAAGATGAAAAGAGCATGCGGGAGGTGCTTAAGATTCTCCTGGAGGGGGAGAACTACGATGTACTATCTGCATCTGATGGACTTGAAGGATTGTCATATATAAGCAAAGACATCTTTGACCTTGTGATCACAGATATGAAGATGCCCAAGGTTGATGGTTTTGAACTCTTAAAGAAGATAAAGGATCTCTCTCCGGATACCCTTGTTATTATGATTACTGCATTCGGGACAACAGAAAAAGCTGTTGAGGCGCTGAAGTTAGGTGCATATGATTACATTAATAAGCCTTTCAATATAGATGAAATTAGATTAATTGTAAAGAAGGCAATTGAGAAGAAGAGGCTGAAAGAAGAACTCTCACTTTTAAGGGAGAAAGTAGAGACATCATACACACTTGAAAATATTATCGGGAAAAGCCCAAAGATGCAAGAGATATTTAAGCTCATTCCCAGGGTGGCACAGAGCAATTCAAATGTCCTGATAATTGGTGAAAGCGGTTCAGGTAAGGAATTAGTGGCGACTGCACTACATAACCTTAGCCATCGAAAAGAGAAGAATTTTGTGACGATAAACTGCGCAACATTCCCTGAAGGACTCCTTGAATCAGAACTTTTTGGGCATATGAAAGGAGCGTTTACTGGTGCAATGTTCAATAAACAAGGATTATTTGAAGTAGCTGACGGGGGGAGTGTCTTCCTCGACGAGATCTGCGACATGCCTATTAACCTTCAGTCAAAGCTTCTTAGAGTTCTTGAGAACGGCACATTCAGGCGCGTGGGTGGGACAACTGATATTAAAGTGAATGTAAGGATTATTTCAGCCACGAATAAAGACATAAAAGAAGAAATAGCAGCAGGGAAATTCAGAGAGGACTTATATTACAGGCTGAATGTAGTCCCTATCCATATACCTCCGCTAAGAGAGAGAAAGGAGGATATACCGTTACTTGTAGACCATTTTCTGAAAAGGGTATCTAACTACCCGAGAAGGATTACACCTGAGGCAATGAGGATATTTATGGATTATCCATGGAAGGGAAATGTCAGGGAGCTTGAAAATGTTATTGAGCGAACGGTCCTCCTTACAGACAAAAGCGATATAACACCAGCAGAGCTGCCATCTGAGATAACAGGGTTACCATCTGGAACTGGATACAGAGGTGATGTGAAAGAGGTTCCGGAACTTACTGAAAAAGGTATTGATATTGATGAGATTATCGGAAATGTTGAGAGGGGATATCTTTTCAAGGCACTCGAAATAGCGGATGGTGTAAAGATTGATGCAGCAAGGCTTCTCAATCTATCTTTCAGGTCATTCAGGCACCGGCTTCAGAAATATGGAATAAAATAGCAAAGAGCAAAGAGTTTAAACTATTTGTGTAATGCCCTTTCTCTATGTTATAAGAGTATTCTCTGAGCGTTTGTATAAACATTCATACAGTCGCCTCTCATAAACCCTACAAGTGTTATTCCACAGGCTTCTGCTATCTCAATCGCAAGACTTGTGGGGGCAGCCCTGCTCGCAACTACAGAGATACCAAATCTCGAACATTTCGACACAATCTCAGAAGAAAGGCGACAGCTCACCAACATCAATTTTCCAGCAAGAGTTATATCATTGATAATAGAATGTCCTATTACCTTGTCTATTACATTGTGTCTGCCAATATCCTCTGCAAATACAAGAATTCTTTTTCCGTCTGAAAGCGCTGCACTGTGAAAACAACCCGTTAACTTGAAGAGATCTGATTTCTGATGGAATTCATTAAAAACTGTTTTAAGAAATTCAGCTGTAATAGAAAAGTCATCTGTAACCTTTTTAAAATTCATTTTTTTATTTAACGTGACCCCGCCAAGGCATCGAGAGGTAGTCATGCCTTCTGTGAAAATATCTTCATCAACAGGGATATCAACCATAACCTCTTCACCATATACTATTCTCATGTTATCCATCAGAATTTTATTCGTGAATATACCTTCCGTAATAAAGAAACCAATAACTAGTTCCTTTATCAATGAGGGCGTACAGTAGAGACTTATAACTTCTTTCCCATTAACAGAGACCTTAAGTTTTTTTTCTACAGCAATAAAGTCTTCCACTTCTTCAAAAGATATACCGTGTTTTTTTAGTATTTTTCTTTTTATGTAAGGATCCATATATTTCTACTGAATCTTAACAAAGACGTCTCTTGACTGTCAAAATGTCCTTCTTCTCTTCTAAGAATCCAAGAACCTCATCAAGGCTTGGGATTCCACGCCTTCCTCCAATCTTTGAACATTTCATTGCTGCACAGGCAGAAGCAAATCTGACAGTATGCATGATATTCCATCCCTGCAGAGTACCAAATATATAGCCGCCATGAAAAACATCTCCTGCTCCTGTTGTATCCACTGTGTCAACTCTAAAGGCTGGAATATAAAAGTATTTATCCTTTAAAAATGTGATGCTCCCTCTGTCACCAAGGGTAATTGTGACGATGTTCAGTCTGAGTTTTTTGAGCTTCTTCCAGAATATTTCTGGATTTTCACTCCATCCGAGGTCTTTTGCAAATTCTTCAGATGCGACTACATAATCACAGAATGTTGCGATATCCAGCATGCCCTCACGCAGTCTTCCCGCGTCGAGCATCACAGGAATGTTCATACTCTTTGCTTTTTTTGCTGCATAGAGCGAGGAATCTTTCATAAGACCGTCGAGGAGAAGGAAGACACTGTGTTTAAGAAAATCAGCTCCGAGTTCTTCAGGTCTTAATTCATCACCAGAGGGCCTTTTCCAGAATATAGTCCTCTTGCCACTGTTTTTTTCGATAACGATAAATGCCACCTGTGAAGAAGTTCTGTTTCTTTTTAATAGACTTTTTACATCAATGTGTTCATCAATGAAAGATTGTCTTATCTGCTCGCCTGCGAGATCATCACCTATAATACCGTAGAATCTACATTTGATCCCAAGACGTGTAAGTGACACCAGCGCAGTAGCAACCGGGCCTCCGCCTTGCTCTTCCCATTGTAAAACCTCTTTCTTGGTATCAACCTCAGGGTAGAAATCGACGAGAGCAAGATAATCCAGTGAACACTGTCCGATGCCAGTTACAACCATAAGAGAAAGAGAGGATTATAATTAAACAGCTTCTGGTGCAGAGCCATAAAATCCTTTTAACCCGTCAGCTAATTCCCTGAGGCGCCTGTCTACAAGGTAATTTACTGTACCTTCAGGAAAAGTGCCATCCGTCTGTTTTTCGCCTGCAGGTATACCAGTTAGAATCTCAATTCCCTCATCAATGGTCTTTACCTCATAAATGTGGAACGTGCCTTCATGCACTGCCTTTACCACATCCTCTCGGAGCATCAGGTTCCTTATATTCTGATGGGGGATGAGAACCCCATGGTCACCTGTGAGCCCTTTTGCTTTGCATACATCAAAAAATCCCTCAATCTTATGGTTAACTCCACCAATTGGTTGGATCTCGCCCTTTTGATTTACTGAGCCAGTGACTGCTATCCCAGAACGATCAAAGGGTAAGAGTGTTTCGCTATCGCAGCACGTTTGGATAAAACAGGCATATGCTTGTAAATTTTCATCCGAACGTGGCATCTGATAGTCAAAGTCTACCTTAACTTTGAACATCTGCCAGAAATCTTCATCATACATGGAAAGGAGCTGATAGAGGGTGTCATCACCAAGGACTACTATTTTGAACTCTACCGGCATAGGTTGTGGTCTCATCCCCTGAGGAGTAAAAAAACCAAATTGTTCCCAGGGGTCTTCCACCAGAACTTCCTTGGCCTTGATAACCCTTTTAAGTCCTTCCCAGACACCTTGATTGAGCAAAACGTCACGTATATTAAGAATCAAGTAGCCCCCATTAGCTAATTGAACAGCCCCAGGTTTAATCATGGTATGGTCACTTACGTAGGTACCCATTAAGGCCCTTCTTTCAATCTTGCCAAACATATTGAACCAGTTGGGATTAGATTCAATGATGATGGGAGGTCCGCTTACAGAGCTGTTATCTACAAAAATATTAACTTTATATTTATAAGCCATGAACGGGTCTCCCTGTGGCCCTGATGGAAAGCCAGGGGCTTGGGGAGGCAACGGAGTCTGTATGAATAAGTCTAATTTACTCAAGGTATATTGCTTTACCTCTTTTAAAAAATGTATAACCTCTGGATATTCACCGTAGAACTTGAACAGCTCTTCAAAAGGCCGTGAGATTGCAATTTCTCCTGCCTGAAGATCGATCTCTTTCATTTTTTCTGCAACTTCTTTATCAAGGTCACGGAGGTGAGCATATGTCTCATCAACCTTCCTCATTATTACAAGTCGCCGTGCCTCAATCGCCTCCCGTTCTTCGTCTTTGAGGGATAAAAATGCTTCTCTTGACATTGGCATTCCATCGACCAAGGGGATAACTGCAGCTCCCATAGAAGAGGTCTGTACCATCAGATTTTTTTCTTTTGCTTCCATATCCAGTGCATCCATTGCCTCCCGATACTTTTTCTGATGTTCTTCCATGATATTATGTTTCCTGTTGTTATATTCTTCGCTCCCAAAGATTTCGGTATTTCTTCCTTCAAAGTTCTCAGGAGATTTTCCATATGATTGCTGAAGGTCTTTCCAAGACCCTGAAAACAATTTATCAGTAATAAAAAGTATATCAAAGGATTTGAGAAAAGTCATCGAGAAAGAGGATTCATGGTGTTGTGAGGTATTCATCAAAGAGCATGGAATGTTACATGGTTTCAAACAGGTTTATGCTATACTTCGAATCTGAAGGTATAAATATAGAGATATGAGAATGCATGCAATCGATAGGATAAGAAGTGCGGAAGAATTTCTGAGAAGATTCGGAATTGATGATGCCATCAGAGAAGCAGAACTCATTGTTACACATTTTCTGAAAAGAGACAGAACAGAACTTTACAGAGATAATCCATTTATTTCAAAAAAGCAAGAAGAACAGATATATGAATTTCTTAATCGGCGGTCAAAAAAAGAGCCGCTTCACTATATCACCGGATATATAGAGTTTTACGGATTGAAAATAAAAATAGGTAAGGGTGTTCTTATTCCGAGGCCCGAGACTGAGTTATTAGTGGAAGAAGCGATAAAAGCAGTTACAAGTTACAAGTTACAAGTTACAAGGAAAGACAAAGACTCATCACTCATCACTCATCACTCATTACTGAATATTTTAGATTTGTGCACAGGGAGTGGTTGTGTGGCTCTTGCTCTTGCCAGAAAAATTCCTGATGCAGATGTATATGGTACTGATACATCCGGGATTGCGATGAGATATGCAAAAAAAAATGCAGAATTAAACAGTATTACAAATGTAACTTTTCTAAAAGGCAATTTATTTGAGCCAATAAAAAAACAACTTTCATCTCACGCCTCACATATCACATTTGATTTAATTGTCTCAAACCCTCCTTATATCAGAAGCAATGATATTGAAAATTTGCAGCCTGAGATTAAGAATTGGGAGCCGGTAGAGGCACTGGATGGAGGGGAAGACGGACTTGGTTATTATAGGACGATTATTCCTGAGGCGAGGAATTATTTAAAAGAAGGAGGGCATCTTTTGTTTGAACTCGGTGTCAGCCAGGCGGATTTGGTCAGGAAAATGGTCAAAGATGCAGGGTTTACAGATGTTTTGTTGATAAAGGATTATGCAGGGATTGAAAGAATACTTAGAGCTAAATTAGGTATAGTATAAGTTAGTTTGGGGGAATGAAAGATGGGTATCCTTGAAGAAAACAGACGACTTGAAGAACTTGATAAAAAATATATCTGGCATCCCTTTACACAGATGAAAGACTGGCTTGATGAAAAGCCAATTATCATTTCCGAGGGGAGAGACTGTTTTATAAAAGACATTTATGGCAAATGGTATCTTGACGGGGTTTCATC
>JAGVMY010000059.1 GCA_020053565.1 Thermodesulfovibrionales bacterium | reverse complement strand
CCATATTTAACTGATTCGGTAATCTTGTTGGTATCAACAGGATCAACTTTTATCGCGGCTGGATTCAAGCCGACAATTATACCTGCTGGGAAGACAAGTTTTTTGCCTTCTGGATCTAACTGGAAATCTCCATAAGAGAGATAGTTGTAATGACCACCCCCAACACCGAGTTTGGCTAATGGCCATAATGGACCAGTTCCGAAAGCAACGACATCAGGTATGTAGACTTCCTCAATAAACTTTTTCTGCTTATCAAGCATAGTGCGGAAACGGGCTACCTGATTGATATCAGGATATGAGGTAACACCACCGACAACAATATTCTGGTAGTGAGGTGTACGACCGCCCCATATAGCACCCATATTTCTTGCCTGTAGGTGCATTTTCAGAGCATCAAGATAATGTTTGACTGCGGAGATGACAATGTCTGGATCCTTCACACAAAATTCATCAGGTTCATATCTTGGGGTGAGAGGGTAGGTATCATTAGCTTTGACTAAACCGACTATCTTGTCTTTCACTGCCAGGAGGTCCTTATCCTTACCCTTGTAATTTGCAATCGCCATAATATCAATATAATCAAGAGCACTCAACTGGTAGAAATGCAGTGGATGGTCGTAGATAAACTGTGCACCCATTACCAAATTTCTAATGAGATTTCCTCCCCAGGGAACCTTAGCTCCGAATGCCGCATCTAATGCACGGGCAGAGGCTAATTGATGAACACTGTAACAGACTCCGCAGAAACGGCTTGTTACATAGGAGGCATCCCGTGGGTCTTTCCCTATGAGCATTGCCTCAAATCCACGAGCCATGGTGCCGCTACTCCAGGCATTTTTCACTTTACCATTTTCAATCTCTACTTCAATCTTCAGGTGTCCTTCTATCCTGGTAATTGGATCTATAGTAATTTTCTTACCCATGTATTCTCACCTCCTTTTAACTTTCTTTCTTGGGGATTAAACCAGCTTCTCTCATAGCCAATATCCTCTTCGAGATCTCACTCTCGGCTGAATAAAGAGGAGACATTTGAGCATAAAAACCTGGCTCAGCACATCCCTGACATGGGGCACCGCAATCAATGCAGAAATTGATTCCGGCATTCCATCTACGGATAGCACAATCTGCGTATGTCATTGGCCCTTTGCAACCCTTCTGAATCAAACACCATTCTTTCTGCTTTGGATCATTCCAATCCGTAAGGAACTTGCCAGCATCGAATTGGCCACGGCGCCTGCAATTATCATGAATCGATTCTCCGAAGTACATCACAGGGCGTCCAATCTTGTCCAGCGCAGGTGCTTTTCCTGTGGTAAGGAAATACAAAATTGTTCCTGCCAGATGGTCATGATGGACTGGACAGGTAGGAAGGTTGATAATTGCCTTACCGGGGAGAATCTTATTAAGCCCTACGCCTTTGGTCGGAGTAGCTGCTGGAATACCACCATAAGTAGCACAAGCACCTACTGCAATGATGGCTGCTGCTTTAGCGCCAGCTTCTTCTACCATTTTCTTGAAGGGCTTGCCAGCAACCATGCAGAAACGATCATCAGCAGTCGGGATAGCGCCTTCCACGATTAAAACAAAGCCGCCTTCTTTTACCGCGTCATGGAACGCCTTTTCTGCGAGATCACCTGAAGCTGCCATAACAGCGTCATGATGCCTGAGTGAGATGGTATCAAGAATAATACTCCCAACGGGAGGATAGCTCTGGGTAAAAGATATCGAACATCCTGTGCAACTCTGCCCTTCTATCCAGACAACAGGTGGTTTCTTCGACGCAGCTTCAACTACTTGGATAAGTTTTGTTGTGAATTCGAATTCTGAAATACCAAGTACCGCTGCTGTTGCAGCGCAGTATTTCAGGAAATCCCTTCTTCTGATCCCGCGAAACTCTAATGCATCAAGAAATTTTTTACTAAAAGAACTCTCTTCCTTCATAAAGTCACCTCCTTCTGGTGTTTGCACTGCACACTGATTGTGCAGGCTTTTTATGGTTTATAAATCATCACCTCCTTCTATATGCGGATTTGCACTCAAAAGTTTATGATACTGATTATTGACACAATGGATAAGATAATATAGAATTACTCTCGAAAAGATGGGTACGACTAATAAGATCATCGGTCTAACCTTTATTTTTTGGACAATGTTAACCTGTAAACTATCCTTCTCGATGGAATTGCCCAGAATAACCAATCCTGATTATTTAAAACCCAATGTGATGAATTTGTCAAGTATTTTTCAATAAAAAGATTATGAAGACTAAAATAGGCAAGAGAATCAGAGGATTTCGTAGATTTTTAGGCATGTCACAGAAAGAATTTGGACAAAAATTAGGTCTCCCATTTCAACATATTAGCCGTTATGAGCAGGGGAAAATCACACCATCTGGTGAAGTATTAGCAAAAATATGTGAATCATATAATATTAATTTAAACTGGCTTCTTATCGGTAAGGGTTTTGTAGAAAATGAATCGTTACCTGATAAACTTGCTCATGCCGTTATGTTTACATCGATTGGTGCAGGACATCCGATAAAAGAATTGGAACGCTCTGAGCATCCAGACTTTCTGCCAAGAGAATTTTTCAAACCTTCAATAAAACCCATTAACGTCTCTGGTCATAGTATGGAACCAACTATTTTCAATGGTGCATATGTTGGAGTAGATACTGATGAAAAACAGATAATAAGCGGTGAGATATATGCTTTGCGTTTACAGCATGAAGGTATTGTAATAAAAAGATTATTTATGGAAGTTGACAGGGTTACTCTCAGGTCTGATAATCCCTCTTATCCTCTGTCCTCAATCCCGATTGAAAAGCTCCCTGAAGACTTTATTGCAGGAAGGGTAAAGTGGGTTATTCAGAAGCTCTATTAAAGTAAACTTTTAAAGACTACCATCCCCATACAACGGTTTTATCTTTGCCCTCCATTTTCCCCTTATACAGTGCTTTGTCTGAATTCCTTATAAGCTCTCCCCTGTCCTTTCCATCAGATGGAAATGCTGCAATGCCTATAGTAATTGTTATCGTATCCTTTGGAAAGACCTTCCAGGTAATGGGTAACTGTTCTTTAATTGATTCCCTTATCCTCTCTGCAACTAAAAATGCCTCCTTTTTCTCAGTCTGGGGCATAATCACTGCAAACTCCTCACCTCCAAATCTTGCGATGACATCAATAACGCGTAAGCTATCTTTCGCAATATTCGCAATATTCTTCAGTACCTCATCACCTGCAAGATGGCCTTCGGTATCATTAAAAAGCTTGAAATCATCTATGTCCATTATTGCGAGTGAAAAGAACAGGTTGTAACGTTCTGAACGCTGGAGTTCCTCAAAAAACCTTTCTTCAAAGTATCTTCTATTAAAAAGGCCTGTCAAGTCGTCTGTGATAGAAAGCTCTCTCAGATGGCCTGCGAGACTGTAATACATCGACCTTTCGAGTGCAAGAGATGCATATGACAAAAAAGATTGGAGGATGGACATATCCTCTTCCGAAAAGACCTCCCCTGTCATCTTATCAGAGATATTAAAGACTCCTATCGTCTTTTCTCCTGCCTTCAAAGGGATACTTATGAAGGAACTCGTTTTATAATTTGGCCTTCTCTTGAAAAGGATTTTTTCGTTGTTTTCTATGTCTTCCACAATGAGTGGCACGCCTTCCTTGAATACCTTTCCTGCGATTCCTTCACCAGGCTTAATCTTTATCTCCTTAAGAAGCAATTTATTGATCCCCCTCGCAGCTTTTATGGTGAGATACGATGCACCATCTTCGATGAGCATTAAAGAACCTCTCTCTGCACCTATGAGGTGTACAGACAAATCCACTATAGCATCATAAAGCATCTCAGGTTCTTTAACAGGATTGAGGCGTGTGGTAGCCATATCCAGCACATGGATATTCTTTACGCGCTTATCATAAATACCCTGGAGGTCTAAGAGCCTGAAGATAAAACCTATAATCCTGCACAGGTCAAAGATTACATCTGCATCCTCTTGAGTGATAGTGGAGTTAAAGATGCCCAGAAGTCCAATAACCCTGTTTTTTAACACAATAGGAAATAAATAAATGGAGGTGACCTCATCACTTAACCCTAATTTTAATATCTCCATCATATCTTCAGAGTGTAAAGGCATTTGTTTCTCAAGTACTTCATTTATAACACCTGTGGTCTTTAGGAGCACTGTTTGCAGATGCTCTTTGAGCCTGCCTCCTGCCCTCTGAGACCTGAATAGTTCATTATCTTTCACCATT
>JAGVMY010000138.1 GCA_020053565.1 Thermodesulfovibrionales bacterium | reverse complement strand
GAAATGAAGACAGAGATTGAGTATCTATCAGCTTCATTGTATATTCTGTGCCTGTTCTCTCATTTTCTCAATCTCTGTCTTCATTTCTACTGCGAGGCTGGATATGGTGTAATCGATTGATTTATAGGAGAGAGTATTTACCTCTCGGCTTATCTCCTGGAGGAGAAAATCGAGCTTTCTCCCTACCACAGTACCTTCATTAAGTGTTTCTATAAACTGTTTTATATGGTTTTCTGTCCTGCTTATTTCCTCTGATATATCAAGTTTCTCTGCCATTATTGCAGCCTCTTGCATTATCCTCGCACTATCTGTTTCCCCGCCTTGAAGAAGTAACCTCAGTCTTTCAGAAAATTTCTCTGTACACTTTGTCAGCTCATGGGGGGAGAGTGAATTTATTTTATCAATCATAAGATTCAATGAATGTGCTCTCTCAGCAAGCTCCTCTGAGAGTAGTTTCCCTTCCAATTCCCTCATTGCTTTAAGATTTGAAAGAGCTTCATTAAATACGGTATAAAGCGCGTCAATATTATATTTTGGCTCTTCTTCGATAAGGAGTTCCTTGTATCCTAAAAGAGTGTCTATATGTATCTGTCCGGGGATTGAAAGTTCTTTTTGTAAGTCCTGGAAGGCGGTGTATATCTTTTTCGCTGTTTCCTTATTTATGGTGAGCTGTGTGAGCTTTTGGTCATTTGTGATGACAGTGACATCAAACTTTCCTCTATGAAATCTCTCTTTAAGGATAGTTCTCAGAGGAATCTCACAATGACTCAGATATGAAGATATTTTTATTGAGATGTCAATAAACCTGTGATTAAGGGAACGGATTTCAACTTTTAAACCATTACTCTCTGCGCTCCCAAAGCCTGTCATGCTCTGTACCATAATAATACACTATAAACGAGTTGGTTAATTTAGTCAAATTTTCCAAGAAAATCCAGCAGTTAAGCGTAAGGCAGAATTATCTTACTTTTTAATATGGCATAATTGAAAGTTCTTTTCACCTTCACCAGGATTATAGACCATCAGTTTCAAAAGAGCTTGAAAAATAGGATAATAATTGGCTACAATTAATAGCTGAATTATTGTGGAGGAAAAATGTCTGATACAGTAGAAATAAGATGGCATGGAAGGGGAGGTCAGGGAACCGTGACTGCTGCCAAGGTGCTCGCAGATGCCTGTTTGAGCGGAGGAAGATATGTGCAGGCATTCCCTGAATATGGTCCTGAAAGGGCAGGAGCTCCACTCAGGGCATACAACAGAGTAAGCTCAAAGGAACTCAGGACACACTGTCCTGTTCTGCGGCCACAGGCTGTCTGTGTTGTCGATGCAACACTCATTGACAGTATCGATGTGGGAGAAGGAGCTACAGAAGATGCCATATTTGTTGTAAACACATCAAAGGACCCTAAGGAGATAAGGGCAAAGCTCAATGCAAAATCTGGACAGAAGGTTTTTACTGTTGATGCAACAAAGATTGCGATAGACTCTATTGGAAAGGCACTCCCGAATGCTTCTATGCTTGGCGCATTATGCAAAGTGACCCACCTTGTAAGCCTTGAGCATCTTCTTGAAGACATTAAAAAAAGCTTCGGCAAAAAGTTTTCTCAGAAGATCATTGATGGCAACCTCGAAGCGACAAGGCGGGGATACGAGGAGGTAAGGGAAGGGTGAACCCCGTAAGACTCACAATTTTTTACGTGAGAAGATGGGGTTTAAAATTAGGAATGGGGAATAATTTGTTAGAGAATCCTTTGAAAGGAGGTCTAACGGGGTGAAGCTCAAAGGATGGAGAGAACTCACGCCAGGGGCTGTAATACTCGAAGCAGGAAATGCAGTCGAGTTCAAGACAGGTTCCTGGAGGGCTTTCAAACCAATATGGAAACAGGAAAATTGTATACAATGTCTTTTTTGCTGGCTTTTTTGCCCTGATATGGCAGTCAAGGTAAAGGATGGAAAAAGAGCAGATTTTGATTATGAGTACTGCAAAGGTTGTGGCATATGTGCACTTGAATGTCCTGGTAAGAAAGGAAAAAAGGCTATTGTCATGGTAGAGGAGGGCAACTAATGTCAAAGGTTGTTGCTGCTACTGGAAATGAAGCTGTGGCCAATGCATTGAGGCAGGTAGATCCTGATGTGTGTGCAGCATATCCCATAACCCCTCAGACAGAACTGATGCAGAGATTTGCAAGCTTTGTATCAGATGGTCAGGTAAAGACAGAGACGATCCTTGTTGAGAGCGAACACAGTGCGATGAGTGCTTGTGTTGGTGCAGCTGCTGCTGGTGGCAGGGTTGTTACGGCAACATCATCACAGGGACTTGCACTCATGTGGGAGATATTATTTATTGCCTCGGGTTTAAGATTACCAATAGTCATGCCTGTGGTGAATAGAGCTCTTTCTGCACCAATAAATATTCACGGGGACCACTCAGATGCAATGGGAGCAAGGGACTCTGGCTGGATACAGCTCTGGTCTGAGAATGCACAGGAAGCATATGATAATACAATACAGGCATTTCGCATTGCAGAGCATATGGATACAAGGCTTCCTGTGATGATATGCCTTGATGGTTTTATCATAAGCCACTCCATCGAAAGGATAGAATATCTGGACGATGACGAGGTAAAAAATTTCGTTGGTGAATATAGACAGTTACATCCTCTCCTTAATATAGAGCATCCGGTGAGTTATGGTCCTTTAATCCTTACTGATTATTATATGGAGTATAGGAAGGCTCATGATGAGGTGATGACAAAAGTCCCCGGTATAGTTCTGGATGTCGCAAAAGACTTCGAAAAAATCTCAGGGAGGAAATATAGTCTCTTTGATGCATACAGACTTGAGGATGCAGAGGTAGCATTAGTAATTCTTAATTCTGCTGCAGGTACGTCCAAAGATGTGGTAGATGAGTTCAGAAATAGGGGAGTAAAGGCAGGTCTTTTAAAACCAAGATTGTACAGGCCATTCCCTTACAAAGAGATAGGTGAGGCACTGAAACATTTGAAAGCGGTGTGTGTGCTCGACAGGGCTGATGCCTTTGGCGGCTCTTACGGACCAGTGTTTATAGATATTGCTGCAAGCCTTTACAGTTATAAAGAAAAGCCGATATTAATAAATAAAATATATGGTCTTGGTGGGAGGGATTATTTTCCAGAGCATGCAGCGCTTGTGCTCAATGAACTTATAGAAATTGTAAAGACAGGAGAAGTTAAAACGTTTAAAGAATATATCGGAGTGAGACAATAATATGGCAACAGAGCTCAGATTAAAAGAACTTTCAAAAAAAGAGGTGCTTTTTTCATCCGGACACAGAATGTGTGCCGGGTGTGGCGCACCTATTGTGGTAAAAATGGTTCTTCTCGCATGTGACTACCCTGTTATTGCATCAAATGCAACAGGATGTCTTGAAGTTTCATCCTGTATATCTGATTACACAGCATGGAAGATTCCATGGATACACAATGCATTTGAGAATGCTGCAGCTACCATCTCGGGTGTTGAGACAATGTACAGGGCTTTAAAGAAGCAGGGTAAAATAGATAAGGAAATAAAATTTATCGCATTTGGCGGAGACGGCGGAACCTATGATATAGGACTGCAGAGCCTTTCTGGTGCGATGGAGCGTGGACATGATATGCTCTACATTTGTTACGATAATGGTGCTTATATGAATACAGGGATTCAGCGCTCAAGTGCTACTCCTCTTGGTGCCAATACCACGACATGCCCTGCCGGAGACGTCATTCCCGGGAAGACCCAGGAGAGAAAGAACATAACAAGAATTATGGCAGCTCATAATATTCCCTATGCAGCACAGGCTTCTCCGAGCCACTGGCTTGATCTCATGAAAAAGGTCAGAAAGGCACTCGAGATAAATGGCCCAAAGTTTATGAATATTATTTCACCTTGTAACCGTGGATGGAGATCCAGGACCGATGATGCCATACTGCTGAGCAGACTCGCGGTAGCAACCTGTCATTGGCCACTTTATGAAATCGAGTATGGAGTCACAAAGATAACCTTTAAGCCAAAGGAGAAGAAGCCCGTTGTAGATTTCCTGAAGACTCAGGGAAGATTCAAACACCTCTTCAGCCCTGAAAACGAATGGTTACTTAAAAAGTTTCAGGAAAATGTAGACATGGAATGGGAAAGGTTACAAAAAGAGGCATCTCTCTATGCCTCATGATAATTCTTGATTATAAGCCATTGACTATGATGGCTTTCAACACAAGAATTGATTCTCATCCCTTCCCCATGTTCCTCACATGAGGAAATATGACAGCTCAAAAAGGGGTTGCATACCTAAAACAGAGAAAGCTTTCACAATTTTTTTTTTTGAGCGGGTCGGGCCTATCAAATTTTGTAGTTAATTTTTTTGTAATTTGCTATACTGGCTGTGCAATAATTGGGAAAATCTATCAGGAACATGAACAATTGGATGGTGGACCCGGGAGGGTTATACTTTATATCATTAGGGGAGGGTGTAATGAAACAGGTATTACCAGCAGCAAAAACAAAAAGGTATGGAAGATTGAAAAAGTATTTCCAGATGCTCTTTCTCCTGTTATTTGTTTCATTGTTCGTAGCCACAACAGGTGGAAATGTATTTGCGACTGAAGGGGGAGGTGGAGCATATCCAAACGGAGCTGAGGATTTTATG
>JAGVMY010000058.1 GCA_020053565.1 Thermodesulfovibrionales bacterium | reverse complement strand
TGCCGCTTTCCACTCTCCCGATCCCGAATAGAGTATGTTCAGGGCTTTTAAGTCTAACATATTGATTTATATACATATTTTCATATGGGTTTATTATTGGCAGGCCATTTTTTACTTTAAAATAGGATTCTTCATCAAGGATAATCTCGTTCAGATATGAAATTGCTGAATCAATTGAACACCAGATATTTTTTTTATAGTTGAGATCTTCTATCGACGCCGAATCCTCAATTCTGAAGCTCCCCACTCCTGTCCGCTCTAAAGAAACCATATGTGCACCGACACCGAGTTCCTTACCAATATCATCACACAGGGTTCTTATATAGGTTCCTTTTGAACATGAAATTTTAAGATCAAGATATGGCTGTTCAAAATCGATGAGATCTATTCCATAAATAGTTATCATTCTGCCTGGTCTTTCAACGTCTATACCTTTCCTTGCGAGTTTATATAATTGCTGTCCGCCTATTTTAATCGCAGAGTACATAGGCGGTATCTGTGTTATCTGTCCCATAAAATGACTCAGGACAGGAGAGATATCAGCAACGTTTAATGGAGGGCAATCCTTTTTCTCTATGATTCTTCCCGTTACATCAAATGTATCTGTTCTTTCACCGAGTTTTAATCTTACGATATATTCCTTATCGAGGTCTGACAAGAATCGTGTAATCTTTGTTGCTTCATTCAGGCATACAATAAGTACCCCGGTTGCTATCGGGTCAAGTGTTCCTGCATGACCGGCCTTTCTGGCAGCAAAAAATTTTTTTACCTTAATGACAGCCTGCTGTGAAGATATGTCCTTAGGTTTGTTGAGATTAATGACAACATTCATAGGCTGATTATCTGTTTTCACTGTCCCATCTCCTCGCGTTTTCTTATGATGAGGTAAGCTCAATCAGAAGCTATTGATGCGTTCAATTATTATTTTAAGTTTGGAGAAACTTCTTTTGTTAAAGGGGAATGTTAAACGCGGCAGTTCTGATAATTCAGGTTCATCTTGTTCCTCAGGTAAAGCATCCCGTATCTCAAATGAACCACCCGGAACAAGACACTCTGAAAATTCCTCATTTAACGCTTTAATGGCATCTTCTCCCAATCGGGTTTTAAGCCGCATGACAACCAGATCTCCTGCATAACGCATCGAGTGATAGTTACGATAAAAAGATGTAACCACTTTTACTGCTTCTTCTTCATCGTTGAGGATGGTGAAGAGATTCATATCTTCAGGTGAAATATATTCGTCTCCAAGCAAACCGCCTTCTATAAATTCCATCCATTTCACCCAATATCCGTTTCCTTTTGTCTCAAGAAGGACGATAGGTACAGGATTTTGTTTCCCTGTCTGAATAAGAGTTAATGTCTCCATTGCTTCATCCATAGTTCCAAAACCACCGGGGAATAAGGCAATTGCATGGGTCTCTTTAATAAATGCTACCTTGCGGTTGAAAAAATATTTGTAACGAACCATGCGCGGATTATTTGCGATTATCTCATTTGCAATCTTCTCGAAAGGAAGTTTTATAATAACTCCGAAGGAACTGTCTGGACCAGCTCCTCTATTTGCTGCCTCCATGATACCGAAGCCACCACCAGTAATGACAATAAAGTCGTTTTCAACTAACTTCTGGGCAAAACGTGCTGCCATCTTGTAAAGTGGAGAATCAGGACTGGTTCGCGCCGAACCAAAGATCGTTGCTTTCATCCTGTTCCGATACGGTCCAAAGACCTTAGCCGTGTATCGCATTTCTTTAAGGGTACTATTCATCATTTTTAGAATAGAGCGGTCTTTCGTATCCTGCCCGATTTTCAGACTCGCAACCATTAATTCGCGGACAATATCTCGATTATCACTAATCGCAGCTAAATCTATGAGTGCATCAATTTTGTCATCAAATGGGGGGTTTGGTTTGCGAAAATAAAGTTTCATGAATCAATCTTTCCCTGTGAGAGTGCCTTTAATAAAGATTTCTTTGCCGATTCTAAATCAGATTTTATCTCAAAGCCTGCGGCATTCTCATGTCCACCACCACCAAAAAGCTCGGCAATCTTTGCCACATTCATAGTCCCCTTTGAACGCAGGCTTGCTTTCCAGTGATTATTCCCTATCTCCTTATAAAATGCTGATACTTTAATATCGTTCATCATCCTCGGGAAGTTAGGGAAGTTCTCTGTATCCTCAGGATTCGCCCCTGTCTTTTTATACATCTCTTTTGCCACATAGGTAATTGCAACACCATCTATTATTTCGAGGGTATTTAAGGCCATTATTAATAAAGTAAACCTTTCTTTAGACCATGTCTCATAAAGGCTGTGTGATATATACGCAGGGCTCACACCAGCTTCTATAAGCTCAGCACCAACCCTTAATACCTCTGCAGTTGTGTTGTTGTATCTGAATGTCCCTGTGTCAATCGAAATGGCAGCATAGAGGTTTATCGCAATCTCTTTTGTTATAGGTACTCCAAGGTCTTTTATAAGATGAAAGACCATCAATCCCGTGGCTGCTGCCTCTGGCTCTATCCACCTTATATCGCCAAAGCTCCCTTGTGTCGTAGATTTTTCTGTCTTATGGTGGTCTATCACCGCAGAATAGTTAAATCTCATTCCTTCAATTCCCGCTCTTTTTAAAATATTGCAGTCAAGCAAAATGAGGTTGAAATGTGAAGGTTGAAGGTCAGAGGTTGAATTTCTAAATCTTTCATACCCTGGCAAAAATCGGTAAAACTCAGGCACGCTGTCACGGTCATAAACAATGGTTTCTTTTCCCAGAGATTCAAGTGCCATTGAAAGGGCAATAGCAGAACCAAGTGCATCCGCCTCAGGATTAATATGGGTTGCAATAAAAAACCTGTTTTCTTCTTTTAAAAATGAAATGAGTTCAGGAGGAACCTTCACCTTTTTCCCCAATTTCTTTCAGGAGTTTTTCTATCCGGTTTCCATATTCAATAGAGGTATCAAGCCTGAACTCAATGCTCGGTACAAATTTCATTTTGAGTCTTTTTGAGAGCTCGGTGCGTATGAAGCTCTTTGCAGAACTCAATATCTCGAGTGTTGTTTTTCTCTCTTCCTCTTTTAAGACACTCACATAAACCCTTGCAATTTTAATATCATCGGTGACATCAACTCCGGTAATGGTGATAAAACCGATTCGCGGGTCTTTAAGTTTGTAAATAATGATATCTGCGATCTCTTTTCTGAGAAGATCACTGACCCTCTGGGAACGTTTATAGGGGAGCATAATTAAAATTAGGGTTTAAGGGTTCGAGGGTTCAAGAATTCGAGAGTTCAGGTATCTATTTTTTAGGTTTTCACTTGACCCCTTGAATCCTTGGTCCCTTAAATCCTTTCTTATTTTTTCATAGTTTTGCAGCTATTTTCTCAATAATATAATTCTCGAGTATATCTCCAACTTTCAGATCATTAAAGTTTTCTATCATGATGCCACATTCATATCCGGCCTGTACCTCTTTCACATCTTCTTTGAATCTTTTGAGAGAAGCGATCTTCCCATCATATACCACAATGCTTTCTCTGATAACTCTTATAGCATCACCTGAACGAGTTATAAAGCCGTCCAGCACGTAGCATCCTGCCACTGTTCCGATCCTCGATATCTGAAATAATTGGCGAACCTCTGCATGTCCAAGTACTTTCTCTTTTAGTGTGGGTTCAAGGAGACCCTCGAGTGCCTTCTTCACATCCTCGATTGCTTCATAAATCACATCATAAAGCCTTATATCAACACCTTCTTTTTCTGCTGTCTGCGAGGCTTTGAGCTCAGGTCTTACATTAAACCCTATTACAATTGCGTTAGAGGCAGCAGCGAGCATAACATCCGATTCATTAATACCACCAACAGATGAATGGATGACCTTTACCTTTACCTGAGGATGTGCAATACCTTCAAGGGCATCCTTGATTGCCTCAACAGAACCCTGAACATCTCCTTTTATAATAATGTTGAGTTCCTTAATTTCTCCCTCTTTAATCTTTACATAGATTTCATCGAGGGTAAGTTTTCTTGACCTTGCCATATCAGCAAGTCTTTGTTTCTGCTGTCTTGCAATTGCTACCTGTCTCGCCCGTTTTTCATCTTCAACGATTGTAAAGATATCCCCTGCTGAGGGAACCTCAGGAAACCCGATTACCTCAACCGGTGTTGACGGACCTGCTTCAATTATCCGTTTACCTGTGTCATTATTTAACGCCCTCACTTTTCCTGCATGAATGCCTGCGAGGAATGCATCCCCGATCCTCAAGGTACCGGATTGTACAAGGACTGTTGCAACAGGTCCTCTCCCTTTATCAAGTTTTGCCTCAATAATTGTCCCTTTCGCCTGTTTGTCAGGATTCGCTTTAAGTTCCATTACCTCTGACTGCAGGAGTATCATCTCAAGCAGGTTTTCTATACCTATAAGTTTTTTGGCAGAAACCTCGACACAGATATTCTGACCACTCCATTCTTCAGGGATAATACCGTGCTCTGCCAGTTCGTTCCTCACCTTCGAGGGATTCGCCTCAGGCTTGTCAATCTTATTTATTGCGACAACAATTGGTACATTCGCAGCCTTTGCATGGTTGATCGCCTCAATAGTCTGAGGCATGACGCCATCATCTGCTGCGACAACAAGGACAACGATATCGGTAACCTTTGCCCCCCTTGCTCTCATAGATGTAAATGCCTCATGACCTGGCGTATCAAGAAACACAATATCCTTGCCTTTCAGATTTACTTTATATGCACCTATATGCTGTGTAATACCTCCAGCCTCGGTCTCTGTAACTTTTGTTTTTCTTATCGCATCGAGCAACGATGTTTTCCCATGGTCTACATGTCCCATAATGGTTATCACAGGAGGCCTGTGCGCTAATTTACTGATATCTTCAGGAGCCTCTGTTACCTCGGTATCCTCTTCCACAGAAGAAAGCTCAAGCTTTGCCCCAAAACTATCCGCAACTAATAAGGCTGCATCAGGGTCAACAGGCTGGTTTATTGTTGGCATAGATCCTAATTCCATGAACTTCTTTATCACATCAGCCAGCTTCACACTGATAAGTTCTGCAAATTCTTTAACTGTAGTGCCTTCATGAAGTTTTAATGTCTTCTTTCTTGGAACGACAAGCTGGATATGGGGTTTTGGTTCAGGTTTCTGGAATGGCTGATTTTTTTCCATCTTACTGACTGGTTTATGCCCATGCCATTTTTTGGGCTCTATCTTCCTGATTGTCTGGAATGCTCTTTGCATTCCTGGTTTTGCCTTGAATTTTTCTACCTTCTCTGTTTCTATTTCCTTTTTAAACCGAACAGGAACTTTTAATTCTTCTTCCTCCTTCTCCTCTACGATGACCGGAGTCTCTATCTTTTCTATTTCAGGTTCAGGCTTTTCTATTTCAGGCTTTCCTGTTTCTGGTTTCTCTTCCTCTGGTTTTTCAATTTCCGGTTTTCCTATCTCTGGTTTCTCAACCGCGGGTTTCTTTCCCTCAGGTATCTTTACTGCGGGTTTCTCTATCTCCGGCTTTTTCTCCTCTGCTGGTGGCGCTGCTGCCTTAGGTGGTTTTTCTATCGAAGGTTTGACAGGCTCTCTGGTAACTGCCTCTTTCTCTTTTTTAAGAACAGCTTTTTCTTTTGGTTTAACAGCCTTTTTAAGTATTTTACTTTCGATCTTGCCGGCAGTCTCAAGTTCGATACTTGAAGAGTGAATTCTCCCTTCTATCCCGAGTTTTGAAAGTTCGATCAAAATAACCTTACTCGTTACCCCTAACTTCTTTGCAAGTTCATAAAC
>JAGVMY010000095.1 GCA_020053565.1 Thermodesulfovibrionales bacterium | reverse complement strand
TTACATCATCAAGTTTGAACGGTTTTATTATGGCTTCTATCTTTTTCATGGTACCTCCTAATTCAGTGTCGGGAATAAGTGTCAGCAAATATCTCTGGATTGGCACTCTTCACTGTTTATAATGTATATCCGCTTTCACCGTGCTGGCTAAGGTCAAGACCATCAGACTCCTCTTCCTCGCTTATCCTTAGACCAAGAGTCCAGTCAAGGGTCTTTAATATGGCAAATGTTACAATAAAGGAGTAGACCCATACAGCACCAACGCTTATCAACTGATCCCATAAAAGCGATGGATTACCGAACAGCAATCCGTCATTCCCTGCACTATTTACTATCTTTGATGCGAATAACCCTGTTGCTATCGCGCCCCATGTACCGCCTACCCCATGAACACCAACTACATCAAGTGAATCATCGTATCCAAGCTTTGTTTTTAGATTCACTGTTGTATAGCATATAACTCCTGCAACAAACCCGATAATCAGGGCAGACATAGGGCCAACAAAGCCTGATGCAGGTGTGATTGCCACAAGGCCTGCGACTGCCCCTGATGCTGCTCCGAGTACTGTTGGTTTGCTTCTATGTGCCCATTCAGCTATCATCCATGAAAGCGCGGCTCCTGCAGTTGCGATGTGTGTGACAACAAAGGCAGAGGTTGCCAATGCTCCGGATGCAACAGCGCTTCCTCCATTAAACCCAAACCAGCCAAACCACAGAAGCGCAGCGCCCAGAAGTGTCATAGTAACGTCATGAGGAGCCATCTGTTCAATCCCGTAGCCTTTTCTTTTGCCAACAACAATGGCAGCAGCCAGGGCAGAAACTCCAGAACTTATATGCACTACTAACCCCCCTGCAAAATCAAGTGCACCAAGCTCCCTTATCCAGCCGCCAACCCCCCAAACCCAATGGGCAAGCGGAAAATACACAAATGTTGCCCACAGTACAAGGAATGCAAGATAGGTTTTGAACTTGAACCTCTCGGCTAATGCGCCTGTTATCAAGGCAGGTGTGATTACAGCAAACATCATCTGAAAGATCATGAATGCCTGATGAGGGATGGTAGGCGCGTAATCAGGATTGGGTTCGAGTCCCACGCCTTTAAGTCCAACCCAGTCAAGGTTGCCTATGATATGCCCGACATCGGGGCCAAATGAAAGGCTGTACCCGTAGAGAACCCAGAGAACAGACATCACGCCGAGGGCGATGAAGCTCTGCATGATGGTGCCGAGGACATTCTTTCGTCTGACCATACCTCCGTAAAAAAGCGCAAGCCCCGGTGTCATCAGCATAACAAGGGCCGTAGATATTAAGACCCATGCAGTGTCTCCGGTGTCTACCTTTGATTTTACCGTATTTTGGACTGAAGGAGTTGTTGACTGGTCCGGTTCTACCTGATCAGTCATTACAGGGGCAGGATGATCAGGTTGCGCCTGTTCTTCAGCATAAGCATATAAAACACCTGCAGAAGATAACATAGCAACTAATATTAATATCTTTAACAATCTCTTCATTTCACACCTCCATGTTTTGTTAATGAGCAGATTACCATGTATACATCAGACCCAGGGCAATAGTATCCTGCTCCTTTTTTTGACCGCCATTGAAAATACTCTTATCTGACCAGTCATGCCTGTACTCAGGTCTGAGAATCAATCCCTGTGCAAGCCTTATCTCTGGTGTAAGGGTTATTTCTTTCAACTCCTGTATTGTTCCTGTTCTTACACCATGCTCGTCATTAAAATATTCTACCCTTAGAGATGCGCTGAAAGTGTCGTTCACATCATACTTAATGATGCCTGCATACCCATACCATTTTGAATCTTCTGCACCAGTATTATCCTCTTTCCCATAATCCACATTGAGAATAAATGAGAGGTTTTTAATGGGCTTAATGGTGGCAACCCAGTCAAATAGAAATCTATTATCTGAAGTCTCATTGTCCTTTTCAGGGCCATACATGAGATTGAACAATATGGAGAGCTGTTCCATTGGTGCAACACCAATGGCAAGACCAACACTCTTACCCTTGTTATTATCATCACTGTTATCCCAACCGTTAACTATGTGCAGCGATGCATTAACCTTATCTGTGAACGGATAACTGACTTTTAACCCTGTGTGGGT
This sequence comes from Thermodesulfovibrionales bacterium, assembly GCA_020053565.1. Lineage (GTDB taxonomy): Bacteria > Nitrospirota > Thermodesulfovibrionia > Thermodesulfovibrionales > SM23-35 > VGWZ01. The sequence goes on along the minus strand of JAGVMY010000095.1, from coordinate 1,117 downwards.
AAAGGGAATGGCATAGTTAAAGAGGAATGAACGGGAATAATTGGGGTTATCCTTTGCCTCTATCACCTCAGCGCCATGATAGGTAACCATCTTACCAAGATCGAACTTCAAGCCCTTGCCGATAGGCGCAAGGTAACTTACGTATGCCTCGGTAATATCGAATGCATCGGTACTCTGCCCCGTTTGTAGCTGGTCCAGGGAGGCACCGCTCAAGCCCCTTGAGTGTATCCACTTTGCAGTCTCACCAGCGGATAGTTTGAATTTATATCCAATTCCTTTCATTGGTGCATCCTTTGCGAAAACCAACTCTGCAAGATCAAGTGTAAAACTGTCTGCCTTATGATCAAATACTCTAAGCTCATTTTCCTGAGAATCAGGATTTTGGAAATTGTAGGTATAACCACCCTGTACATAGACACTCATGCCCAATGCCTTCTTCAACTCCTCCAGCGTCATACTACCTATCTTTGCTTCCTCAGCAATTGCCCCGCCGGGAAGGAAAAACAAAACCAATCCTAGAACTACTATCAAACACAAAATCGATTTTCTCATTTCTTAGTCCCCCTTTTATTTACCTCCCTTCCTCAGCAACCCCTGTGCCAGGTTTCTCCTCAAAAGAGATGTGCCACGTATAAAGCCCCTAACTATCTGAGTTATAATGGATTTTAAAGTTTTTGATTTTTAACTTTGATATGGAGGAGCTGTTTTATAAAAGGAATGGATGCTCGGATTCGAGCACAGCGGGCAAGGGAAAAGATGGATTATCTAAAAGTGTTCTAGAGTGTAATACTGATTTGTCCCAATTGCTCGGCTTGGGGCAGAGTGGCGGAAATAGATAGCAAGGATAGGATAGTGGGCAGGTTTTTTACTTCTCATATAGTATAGAGTAATTCCATATAAACAAAAGGCAAGCATATATGATCTATGCTTGCCTTTTGTTTATCCACCTCGATTTTTAAACTCTGCAATCCTAATCTATTTAACTGATTCTTTTAATTTCTTCCCTGCTTTAAATTTGGCTACCTTAGTAGCAGGAATTTTTATGTCTTTTCCTGTTTGAGGGTTTCTGCCCTTTCTGGCTTTTCTTTGAGCTACAGAGAATGTACCAAAACCAGTC
>JAGVMY010000175.1 GCA_020053565.1 Thermodesulfovibrionales bacterium | reverse complement strand
TCATCTCTCCAGAATCTCAAGGATGGAATTGCAATATCAGATTCTGGCACTGCAAAAAAGAGAATCTTTCCTTTTCTCTCAACAGAAGATACAGCATTGTCCACAGCCTGTTTTGTAGATGCGCATACAATAACTACGTCTGCCAATCTATAATCATTTATACTTTTCAGTTTATCCACAGAATATTCACGTGCATTCATTACATGATCAGCACCAAATTTTAGAGCCTTTTTGAGCTTATACTCATTGATGTCTATTGCTATAACTTTGGCTCTTTTCATTTTTGCCAGTTGAATATGCAAAATTCCTGAAACTCCAGAGCCGATGATCAAGACAGAATGACCTTTTTTCAGCCCTAATTGATTTTGTCCGGCAACCGCGCATCCAAGCGGTTCGATCATCGTTGCATCCTCGAACGTTATTTCTTCAGGAAGAAGAAATGTTCCATATCTTACGTTTTCTTTAGGAACCCTTATGAATTCTGAGAATCCGCCGGGGTCATAATTGCCGATGTGAAGAGATTCACATGAAGTATAATTTCCTTGAGCACAGTGATAACATTTGTAGCAAGGGACATGGTGAGAGACAAATACCCTGTCACCCAACTTGAATTGGTGAATTGGTGAATTGATGAATTGGTGAGATGAACGCGAAATATCCGTACCTAATTCGACTATTTCACCTGCCATCTCATGACCGAGTACGCGGGGAGCCTTTTTTATCCTGTACCACTGCATTACATCGGTTCCGCAGATCCCTGACGCCTTCATTTTTACCAGAATCTCTTCATCAGCGATGCGAGGCTTTGGACGTTCCTCGATCCTTATGTCATCATTGCTGTAATAAACTGCTACTTTCATACCAATTGGAGCAACAGTTTTTTATACGGGGGGCGGATGTGCTGAAAAAGGCCTGCCAGCGACACCGCAAAGACTTCAAGCGTGGCCAGCCAGCCTTCTTTCAAAATACTTTTTACTTTAGTGGTGCATTTATGTGAATCAGAATCAAATACTGTCGCTTTGCAGGAGTTTTTCAGCATGTCTGCCGCCCTTTGTACACATTGTATTTAGGTAGATTACTTCTTTGAGTAAATCTCGAATGCCTCTTCAACAGAGGCACCTTTATGAACGATAGCTTTTATTGCCTTGATCATACCAACAGGATTATCACTCTGGAAAATATTTCTTCCCATGTCAACACCTGAGGCTCCTTCTTTGATAGCATTTGCAGTCATCTGCAGGGCGTTTTTCTCGGGTATCTTTTTGCCTCCTGCCATGACGATGGGAACAGGACATCCTTCGACTACTTTGTGGAATTCCTCGCAATAGTATGTTTTCACAAAATGTGCTCCAATCTCTGCTGCAATTCTACATGCGAGTCCCAGATAGCGTGCATCCCTTGCCATCTCCTTGCCAACTGCGGTGACAGCAAGTACTGGCATTCCATACCTCTCTGCCTCGTTTACCAACCTGCCAAGATTTGATATAGTTCTATCCTCATTGCTTGCACCTACATAGATAGACATCCCGACGCCTGAAGCATTGAGCCTTATAGCCTCTTCCATTGATGTGGTAATATCTTCATTGGAGAGCTCGCCAAGAATGCTTGGTCCACCAGAAACTCTAAGACATAGTACAACATCACTTTTTGGATCAACACTGGTTCTGAGCATGCCCCTTGTGATGAACAGGCAATCTGCAAGGGGAATTAAAGGTGTGACAGTCTTCCTTACATCTTTCAGTCCTGTTGTGGGACCCTGAAAGTACCCATGATCAACTGCGAGCATAACGGTTTTCCCTGTTTTTGGTTTGATAATATGTGACAGTCTATTTTTCATTCCAAAATCCATAATTACCTCTCCCTTATTGATTATTTGTTGAAAGTATATAAGAAGAGGTGATGAAGTGTCAAAAGATAATAAAGATATAAACCCTGATTATTGGCTTCGCAAGGGTTGTAGTATAATAGGCTCATGTTCTTAACAATGGTTCCTTTGTCTAAGTCTTCATTGGCGTATGGGCAGGCATAAGGCTGAAGTGGCTGAAATGAAGAGAAAAACACAATTTGATAAACTTATATTTTAAAGATTAAAACTATCCCCAATAGTAAAAGTACAATTCTACTTATGCGGCCTAAAAACATTCCGTTCCGTAAACCAAATATTTTTGTTGTTTGAGGAGTCACAAAAGGAAAGATAACAAAAGTTATGCCTAATAGCAACATTCCTGTGATAGAAACAAACAACTACTTCCTCCTGAGGAGGGCTTGCTTTTTTGATAGTGATAACAATTTCCCTGTAATTTTCCTTATTAGCTTTTCCACACCAAAGACATCTTGGTCTTTTGCCATATAGTTTGAACATAAACTATCTCCTTAACACACGTTTCTATTGTATTCAGATATTCAGCTGCTGCTAACTTGCCCTGTTAGATAGTGGACATCTCACTGGGCGTAATAATTATTATAGTATATATGGAATGAATCAAACCCGAACAAATAGAAACAATTTTAATAATTGCCGCTACTCTTTTCATAAAGTACACAGGGAGAGTGGCATTTGGCCTTGTTTTTATTGAGGTTATTATGGTATCTTGAAAACTCTCTGCAATTTTATGGTTAAATTATACATCTAAAGGCGCGTAGCTCAGTGGGAGAGCGCTTCCTTGACACGGAAGAGGCCAGGGGTTCAATACCCCTCGCGCCTACCATATAACCTTTTTATAGTGAAGCCTACTATCTCGGGAAAACCTTCCTGCCTTATTGTCCTCAAAGATTTAACCTGCTCTTTTAAGACCCTTGAATGTTCTGGTTTTGATTAAGTAAATGTGTGATAATAGATGAACAGGAGTAACACTGCAAGAGTGATTTAATTGTGGGCATTTATATAGATATTGTCTTACGAGGAGGCTGAAATGAGATGGGGAGCCTAGATGGGGAGCCTATATGAAGATAGTAGTCTTCGTAGATGATACTAAGCATAGTTTTGATGCAGTAAAAATTGCTGCTCAAATAGTGAAAGAAACAGGCGCCGTAGTGACTATTTTAGGTATAGCACCACGTTATCGTGATTCTTAATTGGTAAAATCATATGAAAAAAGGATAAAAGAGGAAACCAGTTTGATACTTGAACAAGCAGAGAAATTTATGAATGGAAAGGGAATACATCCAAAGGTTGAGATTTTAGAAGATATCAGCTTATTAAATGCCCTGGATGAGGTTATTTTCGTTATCTAATCCTCGCACTTGCAGGGGTGGATGATAAGAAGTGCATTCTTGATTTTTTCGATAGCCTCTTCTTTTGTTTTTCCTTTTACTTTATAGCCCGGAATTTCTTTAGATTCAGCAAACCAGAGGCCGTCATTGTCCTGATAGATTATAAGCTCCCTCATGAGTTCCCTTCTGTGAATTGATTTTCTTTTTAAATATACCATATATGTCACTTATCTTTTGCAAACCGTCTCTATTTATTATTATGATATACCATGATGAAAAATTTAGTAATAGTAGGACTCCTTTTTTTATCTGTAATGATAGCCAATCATTCTTATGCCGAAAAAATAAAGGTTATAGCGAGCATTGTGCCACTTGCTGACTTTGCAAGACAAGTTGGAGGTGACAGGATTGATGTCCAGTTGCTTCTTCCTCCGGGAGCAAGTCCACATACGTATGAACCAACACCAAAGGCTATAAGGGAGGTTAATGATGCTAAAGTATTTATCAAGATAGGTGCAGGGCTTGAGAACTGGGCAGAGAAAATAATAACAGCATCCGGGAACAAAGGACTCATTATCGTTGATTCATCAAAAGGGATAGAATTGATAAGAGATGTTCATTCTCATCACTTATCACATGACTCATATGCCGACCCTCATATATGGCTTAATCCCGTAATTGCAAGTGATATTGTTACAAAGATAGAGAAAGCACTGATTGAAGCTGACCCTGAGAATGCCAAGATTTATGGAAAGAACGCATTGCTGTATAGAGAAAAACTTTCTCAACTTGACAAAGAGATTTCTGATAAAATCAAGACATTCAGCATAAAGGAATATGTCACATTCCATCCGGCATGGAATTATTTCTCAAAAAGATACGGTCTCAGAGTTGCCGGTGTAATCGAGGAGTTACCTGGAAAAGAGCCGAGTCCAAAACATGTCGCACGGATTGTGAGAGAAGTTAAACGCATAGGGAGCAAGGTTATTTTTGCCGAACCACAGTTTAATCCTAAGATTGCCGAGGCTATCGCAAGAGAAAGCGGAGCAAGGGTTTTATTTCTTGATCCCATTGGTGGACAAGAGGGCAGGGAGACATACATAAAAATGATGAGACATAACATCTCTGTTATGGAAAGCGTAATGAAATAAGCAAAAAGAGCAGGTGAGATTGGATACTTTTTAGAAGAAGGAATAGCAAATGAGAGCAATTGAGATAAATAATCTTAGTGTAACCTTCAATGGAAAAGATGTCTTAAAAGACATAACCCTTTCTCTGGATGAAGGACGGTTTATTGGAATCGTTGGCCCAAATGGCGGTGGGAAGACAACACTTCTGAGAGTAATACTCGGGCTTGTAAAGCCTTTGTCAGGACAAATATATGTATTTGGAAAACTACCTGAAGATATTTTAAAAACCGGGAATATATTTGGTTACCTCCCTCAGATTTTAAAGGTTGAACCAAATTTTCCTGTAAGGGTAATCGATGTGGTTATGATGGGAAGATATGGGAAGATCGGCATGTTGAGATGGCCAGGAGGAAAGGACGTAGAGAAGTCAATGGAATGTCTTTCAATGATGGGAGTTGCAGATCTTAAAGATATGCTTTACGGTCAGCTCTCAGGAGGTCAGCAGCAGAGAGTATCCATTGCAAGAGCCCTCGCAGGTGAACCGAGGATATTGATCCTTGATGAACCCAGTACAGGAATAGATGTAGTGGGACAGGAAGACTTCTATCACCTTCTGAAGGGTCTCCAGAAGAAATTTAATCTCACTGTCATTATGGCATCACATGATATCGGAGCTATCACAACCTATGTGGATGAGATCGCATGTCTGAATCATACATTTCATTACCAGGGGAATCCACTTGGTGCATTGGATGAAAAAGTGATGACAAACCTCTACGGGAAAAATGTAGATGTATTGATGCATACAGATATCTGCGATAAGTGTGAACGTCTCAGGAGAGAGTAAGAAAAGCACATGATCGAAATCTTAAGCTCTTCATTCATGCAGAAAGCCTTATTTGTCGGTATTATTGTCAGTTTTGTATCAGGCCTGGTCTCAGTGTTTGTAGTACTCCGCAAAATGTCTTTTATTGGTGCGGGTATATCACATGCAGCATTTGGTGGTGTTGCAATTGGTTTTTTCACAGGACTGAATCCTGTTATTACAGCCATCTTTTATTGTATTGCTGTTGCACTCGGGATAGAAGTGGTGAGCAGAAAAGGAAAGATCTCGGAAGATGCTTCTATAGGAATATTTTTTGCGAGTTCAATGGCACTCGGTATAGTGCTTATAAGTCTCTCTAAAGAATATACTGTTGACCTTTTTGGATACCTTTTTGGAAATATTTTAGCGATTACCCATGGAGAAGTCCTTCTCTCGTTGTTTACCGCGGTAGTAGTGATTGTGGGTATGCTGCTTTTTCTCAAAGAAATATTTCTTATCACCTATAGTGAGGAGATCGCACGTGTGAGTGGTATATCCGTGAAGGCCATTAATATTTTTTTCTTAGTGGTCCTTTCAGTCTCCATTGTTATTTCTATGAAGATTGTTGGTATCATCCTCATATCAGCCCTTCTTGTCATACCAGGAGCAACAGCACAATTATTTGCGAGGAACCTCTACTCGATGATTTTCATCTCATGCGGAATTGCAATGCTTTCTACAATTTTAGGTCTTTTTCTCTCCTATGAGTTTGATATTGCGCCCGGAGGGAGCATAGTCCTGACTGCTGCTGCACTTTTCTTCGCTGCTTTAGTCCTTAAAAAAAGGCAATGATCAGGGTAACTACCGGGGCTTCCTCATAGTAATGAACTCCTTTAGGCAGAAAATAATTAAAGAGATTCAGAGAATAGGCTTTATTTCCTTCGAGACCTTTATGGAGATGGCTCTCTATGAACCTGAATTAGGATATTACACCTCACAAAAGACAAGGATTGGAAGAGAAGGTGATTTCTATACAAGCTCACATCTCCATCCTGTATACGGTGCAATGATCGGGAAACAGATTGAAGAGATGTGGGAAATAATGAAAAGACCATCTGATTTCCACGTTATTGAGATGGGTGCAGGGGCTGGATACCTATGCAAAGATATGCTCGATTATGTAAAAAGCAAGAAGATGTTTGATTCATTGAATTATATAATTGTGGAATTTAATCCCGTGATGATAGAAAATCAGAAGAATCTCCTCTCTGATTTTTCACATAAGGTGAAATGGGTCTCATCCCTCAAGAAACTTAATAGTATTAAGGGCTGTATCCTTTCTAATGAACTCTTAGATTCCTTTCCTGTGCATCTCATAGAGATGGAGGATGAGATTAAAGAGGTCTTTGTTAGTGTAAAAGGAGAAGAGTTAATAGAGATAAAAGAAAAGCCGAGCGATGAGATATCGAATTATCTCAAGGAATTTTCTATTGAGCTTATAAAAGGCTACAGGACAGAGATAAATCTAAAGATTAAGGAATGGCTTAAGGAGATTAATACTGTTTTGAAAGAGGGCTTTATTTTCACAATAGACTATGGTTATCCTGCCCGGGACTATTACAGTGAAGACAGAAACAGGGGTACGTTGCTTTGTTATCACCGACATCAGGTGAATGAAGATCCTTATCAGAACATCGGGGAGCAGGATATTACCGCACATGTGAATTTCTCATCAGTAAAGAAATGGGGGGAAGAGGTGGGATTTAAAACTATCGGTTTCTGCACGCAGGGCACTTTTCTCATTGCCCTTGGTATTGATGAGATGATTCAAGAACGTTATGAAAACTCCCCTGATTATCTCTTTGAGGTCGCAAAGATAAAGAGATTAATTTTACCAGGGACAATGGGAGAGACACATAAAATGATGATACAATATAAAGGTGATGCTTATCCTGAACTAAGGGGCTTTTCGATAAAAAATCAGGCGGGGAAATTATAATGGCATAAAAATCAAATTTAAACTAACAGCATTTTCATTGGTTGGAGAGTTCTGCTAAATGGATTAAACACAAGTCCAAGGATCTCAAGAGTGACTACACCTAAGAGAGCTTCGTCTGATTCTTCACCAAGTATTACTGGAGTATGACCTTCACCTTGCGGCAAAATGAGATAACATTCGGAAACCCCTCGCTTAATAGGGGTACCATCTGCAAGTCTGAACTTCACCGTCCTTTTAGGTTTTAATCCGATTGCCTGCCATATATTAAATGGAAGCAGAGAGTAAGTAGCACCACTGTCAATTAAAAATTCAACTGTATCTTTTCCTGTAGGACCTTCAACTTCACCAGTGATATAAGTTATCCCCATATTTACTCCTAACCTGACTAATAATATATATTAACATGAAAATTATAGTATTCTAAATACATTGTCAAGTATTTTTTATTTCTATTATAGATACTGCTTAAGTCTCTCTATGCTCTTTACCGCATCTTCGGCACTGTGAGCCTCGATGGTGTAAAGAAGGTCTTTTTTGTCTTTGAGTATAGAAAAAAGTGTATCAAAATCAAATGTCCCATCTCCAATTGGTTTATGGGTGTCTGCAGTTTTGTCGTTGTCATGAAGGTGGAGTTCGATTATATAAGGTTTTAGATAGTTCAACCATTCTTTGAGGAGTGTCTTCGAAAAAAGATTAAAGTGGCCTGTGTCGAAACATATGCCAAAATTATCAGAGCCCAACTCTTGCATTAATAATGTAAGATTTGTCGGCTCATCTTCAAAGATGTTTTCAATAGCAATCTTCACATTAAGTTCATGAGCCCTTTTTATTAAAGGCTTCCATGTTATCAGACTTCCCTCAAGCCAGATGTCAATTCTCTGAGCATACTTCCATTTCTCATAGCCTGAATGAAATATAAGTGCCTTAGGCTTCAAGATTTCTGCTATGTAAAAGATATGTAAAAACCTCTCGATAGTGACAGACCTGACCTTTGAGTCAACTGCACCTGGTGAGAGGTCCATAAATGGTGCATGGATGGTGAGGGAAGGGTGGTAGTCAAGTGTTTCTTTAAGGTTAATGATGTCAGAATTATTTATAGTGTCGAGAGAATGTGAAGAAAAATATATCTCGAGGTTAATCCTGTTTTCTTTTATAAAATTGAGATAATCCTCTATCCTGTGATAGGGAATGTGGATGTGAGGATTTATCATTATGTTTTTGCTGGTGTTTCTACCTTCTGCTCAGTCTTTGTATCAGATTTGCCCTCGGCCTTCTTGCCATTTTCCTTTTTATGAGAGGCATAGTCTGTTGCATACCACCCTGTGCCTTTCAGAATAAAGGAATTATGAGAGATTAATTTATGTAATTTCCCTTTGCACTCAGGACATCTGCTTAAAGGCTTATCACTGAATTTCTGGATTACTTCAAGTTTTTTACCACATTTGAGGCATTCATATTCATATATTGGCATCTACAAAACCCTCCACATCACGATTCTAAATTTATATTATAGCACAAGGCGCTTTTAAAATTCTTGGTTAAGAAATCAGAGTTTTAAGTATCCAAAATTTGGGCCTGAGGATAGAAATAAGATGGGGAGATGGCCTTGAACGGACATTACGAAAATTTTGGGGTATCCTTCTTGACGAAGAGGAGCGTCACTTAAGGGGCGAATTTGCACTGTTTGAGTCCCGAAAGCTTTCGGGACGAGTTTGCAAATTCGAGCGTTCGAGTCTTAGAAGGGTCAAAATTTTCGTTCAGGAAGTGAAAGGACATCTCCTTAAAAACCACAGTAAGCCTAAATTTTGGATGCTTCCGTCAGAGTTTGGTTTAATTTCTAAATGTTCGTCGAGAATGAGCGAATACTATCTCGTACCTTTGAAACAATAGTTTATGAAAATTATAGCCCTTTTTTCTCAAACCATCTAAATAATACCAATCCTCCGATGACAAACACAGGAATTATAAACCAGTGGTTTATCCCGAGCACTTGTGGAAGAGTAATTTTCCCGTAGTTGCCCCATGTGAGGACTGTTTGCTTTATTGTTGGATATACCTCGGCATAGATAGCTGCACCGGTCAACATACCCAGTATCCCCCAGAATGCATCCCATCTCCCTTCACCAAGGGCTCCTGCTGATGTTCCCGGACAATATCCTAATAATCCCCAGCCAACACCAAAGATAAGACCGCCAAGAATAACACCTCCAAGGATTGTTGGCTTTATAGAAAGTTTTGCCAGTCCGAGGTCTTTGAGGAGATAAACTCCTACCATACTGACCAGAATAGTTGTAAGCATAAACTTCACGATAGTCATATCCGTGAGACGCAAAGCTCCAAGTTGTTTGTCATAGCGGATAACTCTCCCTTTTTGTAGAAGGAATCCAAATAAGATTCCTGTAATAAGCCCATAAATGAGAATTGTCATTTGCCTTCACCTCCTCCATAAAGTAAACGGGCTATGACTATGCCCCCAATAAAAAAACAGATTAATGCAATTAATCCACTCACCGCTAACTGGAGCGAACCGCTCAGTCCATGACCGCTTGGTCAGCCATCTGCCAGACGGGCTCCGAACATTGCTATTACCCCGCCGATGAAAGCAACAAAACCTCGCTTGACCTTACTCGGACCAAAGCGTGCCTCCCACATATCAGGGACAGCCTTCCAACGGAAACTGCCTGAGGTAGTAGATGCAATCAGAGAGCCGATAAAAATACCCGCTACAAACATCCACTGCCAGTCAATTATAGGGAGCTCTTTGATGAAATATTCCATTTTAGCCACACGCTCAGGATCAAACAGTTTTTCGATCATGCCGGATGAACGGACAAAGGTAGTTGATGCACCAAAAAACTTTCCAGCAATCCATATAGATAGAATGGATACAATACCGCTCAATGCACCGGCTATATAAGGACTCCAACCTTTATCTTCATTTTCCTTCATGTGTATTGCCTCCTTTCTTTGGTTGTGGGTAATAGACTAATTAATCATTAAAGACAAATTCACATCATTATTAAGTGTGCTTTTAATTAAAATTATAATTTATTTGCTACACTGTGTAAATTATTTGCGCTTTAAATGTTAATAAATTATATATTATATAAATAGATTAATAGTGACTGTATTGCATTGAGACAGATTAAAAGGGGTTCAAGATGAAAGATAGCTACAAAACAAAAGAGCAACTCATAGAAGAAATGGAGGCTTTGCGTCAGGAAGTAGTTGAACTAAAAAAGGGAGAAACCGAGCGCAAGCGGATGGAGGAGGCATTGCGGGATAGCATGGAGCGTTACAGAACATTGGTTGAGAACATTAATCTTGGAATCACCTTGATAGGCTCAGACTACAGGATAATAATGACGAACGCT
>JAGVMY010000176.1 GCA_020053565.1 Thermodesulfovibrionales bacterium | reverse complement strand
ATGTATCTTGGTGCACGTGCTCAAAAATTCGTTCCTCAAAAATATATTAAACTCATGTTAGGACTCATCATTATCTCCCTTGCAGTTCGGTATATTCTGCAGTTCTTTTTGAAATAATTTCCGCTCCACATTTTATTTGACAAACATTCATTTACATGATAAGTTTAATCTAAGAATTGTGAAGAGAAGGAGGTGATTTTATGACCTGCAAACCAGGACATAAAGAGTCCAAAAAGGCTGCTAAGAAAACAGCTGCGAAAAAGAAAAAAAAGTAAGGGCTATTTCTTTATTCCCTCTCGGGCGATCGCTATTTTGCCTGTCCTGACAAACTCCTTTATGCCCATGGGCTTAAGGAGTTCGACAATAGCTTCTATTTTCTTTTCATCTCCTGTCACTTCTATAGTGTAAGTCTTCTGGCCTGAATCTACAACCCTACCCCTGAATATCTCTGCAAGTCTGAGAACTTCTGCCTTATCTTCCTGTCGCGGTGCAACTTTTATAAGCACCATTTCGCGCTCGACATGATCGAGCTCAGTCATATCTACAACCTTAATGACATCTATGAGTTTGTTGAGCTGCTTTGTAATCTGCTCTATTATCTGGTCATCACCACTTGTCACTATGGTCATAACTGATATCTGAGGGTCTATCGTCTCTCCCACTGAAAGGCTCTCAATGTTATACCCCCGACCGCTGAAGAGACCAGCAATCCTTGAAAGAACCCCGAACTTATTCTCAACAAGAAGTGAAATCGTGTGTCTCATTTTATTTCACTGCCTTCAATTTCTTTTCAGGTTTTTCCTTCTGTTCCTCAAACATCATCTGGTCTATTGCTGCACCTGCAGGAACCATCGGATAGACCTTTTCCTTCCAGTCGATGATAAAATCCATAAACACAGTTTTCTTTATCTTAAATGCCTCCTTGAGAACAGGCTCGACCTCACTCGGTTTTGTTGCCTTGAAACCAACAGCGCCGTAAGCCTCTGCCACCTTTACAAAATCAGGGACGACATCAAGATGGCTATACGAGTATCGTTCATTAAAGAAAAGCTCCTGCCACTGCCTGACCATGCCGAGATAGTGGTTGTTCAATATGGCTACTTTCACAGGAAGCTTATTGATAACCGCAGTTGCAAGTTCCTGGATATTCATCTGAATACTCCCATCTCCTGCTATATCAATTACAAGTTTATTAGGATGTGCAAACTGTGCACCGATTGCAGCAGGGAAACCATACCCCATGGTACCGAGACCACCTGATGTCAGCAAGGTTCGAGGTTTATCGAATTTATAGAACTGCGCTGTCCACATCTGGTTCTGGCCTACCTCGGTTGTTATGATAGCATCTCCTTTTGAAAGTTCATAAATTTTTTCAATAACAAACTGCGGTTTTATCACTTCATCGCTATGCGTATAGGTCATCGGTCGTTCCTGTCTCCAATCATTTATCTGCCTCAACCATGCCTTTCGAACTTCGCCCCATTGCTCCTTCACCTCTTCTTTCAGAACCTTGTTCAAGACAGTAAGAACTCTTTTTACATCACCTACGATAGGAATATCCACACGCACATTCTTTCTGATTGATGTCGGGTCGATATCTATATGGATAATCTTTGCATGTGGTGCAAAGGCATCAATCTTCCCCGTAACTCTGTCATCAAATCGCATACCTATTGCAATCAGCAGGTCAGCACCCTGAACTGCCTTATTTGCATAATAGGTCCCATGCATTCCGAGCATACCAAGTGAGAGTGTATGTGTTCCCGGGAAAGAACCAAGTCCCATCAAGGTCATTGTTACAGGAATTTCTGTATATTCAGCTAACTCTCTGAGCTCCTTTGAACCACCAGAAAGTATGACACCGCCACCAGCAATAATAACCGGCTTCTTGGATTTTGCGATCAAATGTGCTGCCTGGGTTATCATCCATTTATTGCCTTCATACGTTGGTTTATAGCTCCGTATGTCTATCTCTGGCCATGTAAACTCTGCTTTTGATACTGTCACATCCTTTGGAAGGTCTATAAGTACTGGGCCGGGACGTCCTGACCGTGCTAAATAAAATGCTTCTTTTACAATCCTCGATAGGTCTTTTACATCCTTTATAAGATAATTATATTTTGTACATGGTCTTGAAATACCGACTATGTCAGCCTCTTGAAATGCATCATTCCCAATAAGCATAGTTGACACTTGTCCGGAGAATACAATAAGGGGAATAGAATCCATTGAGGCTGTGGCTATGCCTGTTACAGTATTTGTCGCCCCTGGTCCTGAGGTAACAAGAGCAACACCAACCTTACCCGATGCTCTCGCATAACCATCTGCTGCATGCACAGCACCCTGCTCATGTCTTGTGAGAATTAACTGTACTTCTTTATTGTCATAAAGGCTGTCAAATATATTAAGCACAACACCACCTGGATAGCCGAATATATGCTTTACGCCCTCTTTTTTAAGAGACTCAATTAATATCTCAGCACCTGACATCTTCATGATACTTTCTTCCTCCTTTAAAAGCCTACTAATTCTACCATAAAAATGGAAATTACTTCATTACTGCTCCGCTTCCCGCGGAACTCACCATCCTCGCATATCTTGAGAGGTATCCTTTCTTTATCTTTGGCTCTGGAGGCTTCCACCTGCTCAGTCTCTCTTTAATCTCCTTATCTGAAAGCATCAGATCGATTTTCCTCTTCGGTATATCTATCTTTATTCTATCACCGTCCTTGATTATCGCAATAGGCCCGCCTTCCATTGCTTCAGGAGATATATGACCTATACAGGGGCCCCTTGTGCCTCCTGAAAACCTGCCGTCTGTGAGAAGGGCAACAGATTCGCTTAATCCCATCCCTGCAATGGTTGCTGTTGAAGAAAGCATCTCCCTCATGCCAGGGCCTCCTTTTGGACCCTCATACCTGATTACCACAACATCCCCTGCCTTTATCTTTCCGTTAAGAATTGCCTTCATGCCATCTTCCTCTGAATTGAAAACCTTTGCCACACCTTCAAAACTCATCATATTTTTACTCACTGCAGACTGTTTCACCACAGCGCCATCAGGTGCGAGGTTTCCACGAAGTATGGCAATTCCCCCCTCTTTATGATGGGCTTTGTTTAATGGTCTTATCACATCTTCATCTGTAATCACTGCTGTATCTGCTATTGAGTAAATGCTCTTCCCGCTCACAGTGATAGTATCATGTACCTTTTCCCTGAGCCTATTAAGAACTACTGGTATTCCTCCTGCATAATCAAGGTCTTCGAGGTAGTTCTTGCCTGCCGGGAGCATATCACAAATATGTGGTGTTGTTCTGCTTAAATGATCAAAAGTCTCGAGTGGCAAATCAACACCTGCATCATGAGCTATTGCAGGGATATGAAGCACTGTATTTGTTGAACCTCCAAGCGCAAGATCAACCATTATTGCATTCTCAAATGCCTTCCTTGTCATTATCTTTCTTGGAGTAATATTTTTCTTTATTAACTCAACAATACGTCTACCGCTTTCAAAGGCAATTCTCTTCTTATTCGCAGATACTGCAAGTGAAGTGGCACATTTTGGTAGGCTCATCCCGAGGGCCTCTGTCACACATGCCATTGTATTCGCAGTATACATCCCCTGACACGAACCAGCACCTGGACAGGCACACTCCTCAAGGGCCTCAAGTTCTTCATCATTTATCAAACCCTTCTTATATTTACCGATTGCCTCAAAGGTATCATTGACAAGAGAAAGTCTTTTCCCTTTAAGATGGCCAGAGAGCATTGGCCCTGCAGTAACAACTATTGAAGGAACATTAATCCTTGCAGCAGCCATGAGCATACCAGGTGTAATCTTATCACAGTTTGTGAGAAGCACAAGCCCGTCAAACTGATGCGCCTCTGTAATTGCCTCAACAATATCAGCAATGAGTTCCCTTGACGGAAGTGAATAATGCATGCCTTTATGTCCCATTGCAATCCCATCACATATACTGGGAATCCCGAAAAAGAACGGGTAACCACCGCCGGTATGTATGCCCTTTTCTATAAATCTCTCAAGATCCCGCATCCCTACATGGCCAGGGATTATATCGGTAAAGCTCGTTGCAACACCAATAAACGGTTTACTCATCTCTGACTTCGGGACACCAGTAGCATAAAGGAGTGCCCTATGTGGAACTCTCTCCAGTCCTTCCTTAATGGTCTTGCTTCTCACTACAACCCCCTCTCTTTCGTTAGTGAACAGCAGTGAGTAGTAAGTAGTTATGAAATATAAAGGAAGATTGCTTAAGTTTTCTGTTCTTTATCTTTAACTACTCGCTACTTACTATTTACTCCTCACTATTTAGTTTGAGTAACTCTTTTTATAATTTCTTATCAGCTCTGCCATTCTGTCTTTCTTAAGGAGTTTCTGTTTTTGTATCCTTTTTCTTTCAATTTCTTCCTCTGAGGTAAGATATCGTTTGTTGTCAAACTCCTCAAGGAGATTTTCAAGATCCTTATGCTCTTCATTAAGCCTCAAGAACTCCTCATT
>JAGVMY010000080.1 GCA_020053565.1 Thermodesulfovibrionales bacterium | reverse complement strand
CGCAGATACCTTTTTAAGACTTTTTTCCTGGTCTTCGTTAACAGGGCCATCAACCCTCTCTAATAAAAGTTCTGTATAGCCAATAATTGAATTCATAGGGGTGCGGAGTTCATGAGATACGTTGGCTAAAAAAGCGGACTTTAATTTATCCAGTTCCTTGAGTTCCATTTTATCTTTTTCCAATTGTTCAATGAGCCTGGTTCTTTCCACCACACTCGCCTCTAACTTTCTTTTGTCCTCTGACATTTCCAGATATGATTTATATATCCATATAAAGAAAAGAGTCAATGCAGCTACCAGAAAACGGATAGAGGTATTGAGACTTCCACCGATTGCATCAAGACGAAGATATTCCCAGATATGCTGGTTTCCAGTTGGAATAAGTATATGCTTAAAAATATGGCCCAAGGATCTGGTAAGAGAGAACATAAAATACGTCGAAGAAAGCAATACCATATAGTGCCATAGTGTATTTTCTCTATCTTTTTTATGGAGTTTGATGCTGGTAATAAGGCACAGTGTTGACAGCACAATAAATACAATATTTCCTGCAATATCGGTAACTAAAATCGGCAGTAGTGGCAAGAGAGCAGTGGTAAAAGTCGGGGCTTTTTTTTCTTCTTCTCTTAAATGCTCTCTGAGCCCCATATAGAAAAGTAACATTGCTATATTGAGCAAAATAAAATCGTATCTTCCTATGTAATAGAGATATTCCAGATTTTCAATCTTTATTGTCCTTGTGAAATACTGCCATCCCTCTTTGCCACCTATCGTCTGAGAGGGTTCAATCCACCATGCCTCTACGAAACGACCGATGATTATATTTATATCCCATATGATGAAAAATATCACTGCAAGGAAAAGGTATCTCCAGCCCTTTTCTTTATGTAAGCGATTACGGACAATGACCCACAAAAAAGAAATTAATGCAATGAGATAGAATATGCATCCTATCTGGTGAGGATAAATTGCAGGATATTCATGGGGTACATATCCCCATGCATTGAGAGGTACTAAGATAAAAAGAATGAGGAATAGTATAAATTTCATAGTGCGTTCATTGAGCTTTACTGACCTTGGTAATAGTTTCTTTCAGTTCATTTAAAAGGTCTTCTTTAGTAAGTATCCCCTTATTCAATATTCCCTGTATCCTGCCATTCAGGTCATCTATATCTTTTTCAGTTAAATCCTTGTGGGTAAGTACAATAAGGGGAATATCTTTGGCCCTTTCTTCTGTCTTGAGATATTCAATGACATCAAATCCACTTACCTCAGGCATGGTGAGGTTTAAGACAATCAGGTCAGGTTCAAAATCCTCTATAGAGGTAATCGCATCCCTACTATTATAAGCTATTGTTACCTTATATCCTGCCTCTTTCAGGACATTACCAAGCAATTTTACTGTATCGGGTTCATTATCAACTACTAATACCTTTTTTATTGTTGTTGTTTTTTCCAAGTTTCTTAATTTCCGAAGGAGAACTTCTTTCTCTACTGGTTTTACTATATATTCTGCTGCACCCAGGCTGAAGCCTAATCTTTTATTGTCCACTATTGAAAGAATAATGACTGGAATATCCTGGGTTTCAGGCGTCTTTTTCAACTCTCGCAGCACCTGCCATCCGTCTTTTTTAGGCATCATGATGTCCAGGGTAATAGCCAGAGGTTTTAGTTCTTTTGCCTTTTCCACAGCCTTCTCACTACTGAGCAGGCCGACTACCCTGTAATCCTTTCCTAAATATTTCCTTATAATTTCGATAGCTTCTGGATTGTCATCTATTGCTAATACAATATTTTTCTCGCCTCCCTTGAGTGATTCTGCTTCTTCAGACTTATACTCCTCCGGTTCGAGTATCAACCTTTCTATGACCTCACAGCCCTTACAGAAGTTTACCTTTTCCGGATATGCAGCTACTTTCATGCCCGCACAATGAGTTCCGAGGATTAACCAGCAACGGGTTTCTTTACTTCCATAGGCAGGACAGGTAGGCTGTCCACAACGGGTATATTCCCAGCATCTTATTGGCTTACCAGCATATTCGGGCTCTTTTAAAAAGATCTCAACAGGCTTTCCAAAATATTCAGCGAGGCTCTCGGCCATTTGTGATTCTATTACAGGTTCTGCGGGCTTTTCGAGTAGCTCTTTTTTGAGCGGGAGTGTGAAGCAGAATTTACTTCCTTCCTCGTATTTGCTCGTTGCCCAGATTACACCCTTATGCAGTGCGACCAATCCCCTGGCAATACTGAGCCCGAGGCCTGTGCCTTCGTATTGACGTCTTGTGGAGAGGTCTGCCTGGACGAACTTATCAAAAATCTTTGCAATATCTTCCTCTTTTATACCTATGCCTGTATCCTCGATGCAAACCTCTAAAAATATAGGTTGCTCTCCAGGTTTAATGCCCCGCTCAGATGTTTTAGCGCTTATGGTTATTCCGCCCTTAAGAGTGAATTTAACAGCATTGGATAACAGGTTTATCAAAACCTGTCTGACCTTATCCTCATCACCATAAATGATAGGTAGATACTCGGCAAGATTAATAGTGAGTGCAAGCCCTTTCTGTTTTATCAGAGGTTCAAAGGTAGGGATAACAGACTCAATTAACCATTTCAGATCGATCTCCTTATGTTCCAATTCTATTTTTCCTGCCTCTATTTTGGATACATCGAGGACATCATTTATTAATTGCAGAAGATGTTTTGCATTGGCCACTACCTTTTTCAAACTCTTTTCCTGTTCTTCATTAACGGGGCCATCAACCCTGTCTATCAAGAGTTCTGTATAGCCGATAATAGCATTCATCGGGGTTCGGAGTTCATGAGACATATTAGCTAAGAAGGTTGATTTTAATTTATCCAGTTCCCTAAGTTCCCTATTAGCCCTTTCTAATAAGGAAATGAGATGAGTCCGTTCATTTAATAAAATGGTCTTTCTGGTTATTTCCATCTCTAATTTTCTACTGAAAGACGAAACACTCTCGACCATATAATTGAAGGTTCTGCCGAGGACTCCAATTTCATCTTCAGTCTTTACATCAACGGAGACAGACATATCACCCTCTGCAAACCTCTTTGCCTTATCAGCTAAATTCTCCACAGGGCGTCTTATGAGCCTATTCACTAAGAGATAGATTATGGTTACCGCAATAGGTAAGATGAATCCAAGTAACAATAGAGTTCTGTTTCGTTGAGCAGCAACGGTCTTATAGATTTGCTCAGCGCTTACCCTTACTATCATACTCCCGAGGACATGTCTGGAAGAGCCATGGCAGTGATAGCAGTCCTTTTGATTTAAAACAGGAAACATCATAACGTGATATCTTACACCTGAGACCTCATCATCGAATGGCCTATTTGGGTCGGACCCAGTTTTTAATAACTCGATCAAAGCTCGCCTGGTGTTTTTATTGTGAATGGAGTCCTCTACCTTGGTCTTTACTTTATCCTCATGGGTGGAATAAATTATCTCCTGATCGAAGTCAGTGATAAAAACCTCAACCTCTGTTGCCTTTTCTCTTATGTCTGACAATTGTCGTTTAATCGCCTCACTATCCCCTATCGACATGGGATACTTTATACCCGCATAGGTCGAGGAAGCCAGCTCCCTGGCAGCCATGGTCATCAGCTCTAACCTGTCTTTAGTCCCGAAGTAAATTCGAAAGGTTATTTCGCTTATTGATATCACGGCTATAGTGATTACCATGGCAACCATTATCTTATAGCCCAACCTCTTTCTTAAAAAACCAAACATCCTATCTCCTGATTTCTTTCGCTTTTATCTTTCTAATGTGCACCTCCATGAATCATGGGCTTATACCTGAAAGCCCTGACCCTTTCCGTTGTATGGCAGATCTCACAGTCTTCTTTGGGCATACGCCTCTTTATAAACTGGGGATTCTTTGTCTTCACATGGAATTCCCCGGGTCCGTGGCATACCTCACAGCCTGCATTCTTCAGGTGGGGTGTCTTTTCAAGGCTGACAAAGCCGCCATGTTTTCCATATCCAGTAGTGTGGCAGGAATAACATCCTTTAATTTCCTCTTCTGTTAATCCCTTCTTTACTCGTTCAATGCTTGAGAATGACCTACTCTTTCTGGCATAGGTCATAAAGCTGTCATATACGTCCTTATGGCAGCCCTTGCAGACTAATGAGCCAACATAGTGAGGTGTTCTATTTTTAGTTTCAGCGATAGTTAAAGTCAGGTTTGTTATGATTACAAGCGAGATGATCATGAGAGGAGGTAACAGATACCTTATTAAAAGTCTAAAAAAATAGGCTATTTTCATAACCTCACATTAGTGGTTTTAAATAAATCATAACTCGTAACTCACTCTATACTTAATATTTTCCTCTATTATATGAAAAATTTCAACTAATCTTTGGTGTATTATAAATAATGGCATACATAATCGCATTGGCAGGTAAGGGCGGTACAGGTAAAACTACTGTTGCAGGACTTATTATGCGTTATATCATTGAAAAAAAGAAGAAGCCTGTGCTTGCAGTGGATGCAGACTCTAATAACTGTCTTAATGAGGTACTCGGAGTTGATGTCCATACCACAATAGGGAGATTAAGAGAGGATTCTCTCCATAAGATTAGAAGTGGCGCAGAAAGACCTGGTGGCATGTCCACAGAAGAACTCTTTGACTATCAGATTCAGCAATCAATTATCGAGTTAAATGGGTTTGATTTGATCGTTATGGGAAGGCCGGAAGGGTCTGGTTGCTATTGTGCAGCAAATAATATTATAAGAAAATATGTAGATAAACTATCTGGCACATACCCGTATGTTGTTATAGATAATGAAGCGGGAATGGAACACCTCAGCAGAAGAACAACCCATAAAGTTGATTTACTGTTCATCGTGAGCGATCCAACTACGAGAGGTATCCAGACAGCAAGGAGAATTAATGAATTGATTGATGAACTGAGACTCGAAATTGACAGGCGGCTGATAATCATCAATAGAATCTCTGGTCATGAAGGAGAGCAATTAAAAAATTTAGCAGAACAGAGAGGACTTCACGTTGTTGGTTTCATTCCCCAGGACAGTACACTATTTAATTATGATCTTCAGGGGAAGCCAATTTTTCAACTTCCTGATGAATCACCAGCAGTAATGGCTCTATTCAGCATCCTTGATTCACTTCATCTCCCTTAACCCCTCTTTATCCTCCCTTTGCTAAGGGAGAGGTTAGGTGGGGGCGATGAAGCTTGGTGCTTATGATTATCTCACAAAGCCCTTCAAGATAGAGGAACTAAAAGTAATTATTGAAAAGGCATATGAGAAGAAAAAATTGGTAAGTGAGAATCTGCTCCTCAAAACCCAGATAAAAAGACAGGCTGAAACTTACAAGATAATCACGAAAAGCCCCCTTATGTTTGAGATCTTGGAAAATGTAAAAAAAGTTGCGATTTCAGATTTTCCTGTGCTTATTTGCAGTGAGAGTGGTGTGGGAAAGGAGCTTGTTGCTAAGGCTATCCATGATGCATCACATAGGGTTAATGGTCCTTTTATTCCGATTAATTGTGGAGCTATTCCTGAAAATATGCTTGAAAGTGAATTATTCGGACACGAAAAAGGGGCGTTTACTAGTGCATATGCGAAGAAATTGGGACTACTGGAGATTTCCAAACACCCACATGATCTGCCCTCAGATTTGATCGAGGACAGAAAGATTTTTGGTAAGCAGCTCAAAGACATAGAGAGAGAACATATTCTGAAAGTTCTCAGGGAAGTAGGAGGACAGAAGATTTGCTCAGGAGAGCTCTTGAGGAGACAAAACAGCGTCAGGCAGAAATTTCTGCTTTACTGAAAGGTACCCACACGGTCTTGGAATCTCGGGACTTTTACGAAGCAGCCCGATCCATATTCAATTCATGTAAGAGTTTAATCGGGGCAACTGCTGGATACATCGCCCTATTGAGTAAAGATGGAACACAGAATGAGGTGGCTTTTTTAGACTCTGGTGGTCTTCCTTGCAGTGTTGACCCAAACATACCTATGCCGATACGTGGACTGCGGGGAATAGGATATCGTACAGGCAAAACGGTTTATCACAATGATTTCTCTAACAGTGAATTTGTAGAGTTTATACCACAAGGACATGTGCGCCTCGAGAATGTTTTATTTGCCCCACCTGACGATAGAGATTTTGTAAAGAAAGCTGTTAATGAGGCATTGTATGGAAAACCTTACAGTATTGACCATCGCATTATTTTGCCAGATGGAACAGTGCGAATTGTTCACGAACAGGGAGAGGTTACCTTTGGTGAGAGCGGTGAGCCTATTCGAATGCTCGGAACAGTCCAGGACATTACAGAGAAAAAAGAAACAGAAATGCAACTTATTATGAGTGAGAGGCTCTCTGCTTTGGGCCAGATGGCTTCTGGTATAGCTCATGAGATAAATAACCCACTTGCGACAATAGGTGGCTGCGCAGAAGGGCTGCTTAACAGAATAAACAAGGGACAAGTTGACCATGAATTATTTAAAAAAAACTATTTTAAAATCATAGATGAAGAGGTTACACGATGCAAAAAGATTACAACGAATATGCTTTCTTTTGTACGTAGAGGGACATATGAAAAAAGTTATGTCAATGCACATGAAATACTCGATAAGACTCTTGAACTGATCAGCCTTCAGGGAAGATTAAAAGGGGTTAGCATTCTAAGAAACTATGGCGAGGGAGTACCACTTATTTAAGCAAGTGAAGGTGACTTGAAACAGGTATTTCTGGCAGTTGTTATTAATTCACTTGATTCCATGGATGATAATGGCACACTCACGCTTGAGACAGGTATAGAGAACAACATGGTATTTATAAAAATTATCGATACAGGTTCAGGAATACCTTCAGAACTTAAAAACCAGAGAAGGGGAAAGCGTATTGAAAATCCTTTTGGCTGACGACGACAAGAACTTCGGTATAGTTTTGAAGAACGAGTTAGAAGAGGATAAATACACCGTTGATCTTGTGAGTGATGGAGTTGAGGCAGTATTGCACTTTATTGACAACACTTATGACTTTGTACTCCTGGACATTAAATTGCCAAAGCTTGATGGTACTAATGTACTCCGAGTAATAAAGAAACTCAATCCTGAAATTCCCGTCATAACCTTTTCAGGACATGCAGGGAATATCGAGATGGCAGAGTCAATAAAAGCCGGGGCGATAAAATGCCTCACAAAGCCTTTTGAGATCGCACATCTCAAAGAAGATTTTAAAAGGTATATTTCAAGGGTAGGATGAAGAAAATCCCAAAGGATTTAACATTTTTATGTCTCTAATCCATCTTCTTGTTCTAACTTTTCAATATCTTTTAAGAGCTCTTTTGCTTTCTCCAGATCTTCTTCCCTTACGAGCACCTTGACTTCGCCTATCTTTCCGATGTTCACAGGATAAGGACTTACTTTTGCTGACCTTATGACCACAGGTATCTCACCGCTCTCAAGCAAGTCTTTTATCATTTCAGCCTCAAGACTATCATACGTGACAAGGAGATCTACCCAATTGTCTTTCATATGTAAAGGATATATATCTTAAGGGGTTTTTGTCAAAGTTTACTCGATGAGCAGATGATTGTAGTTTTTGACACAGAATCATAGCAGATGATACAATTGAGGAACTCGAATTTTAAGGGCGATCACATTATATGGATTTAAAAAAGATAAAAAAGGGTGTCAGGCTCATACTCGAAGGCATTGGTGAGGATCCTGAAAGGGCTGGGCTTAAGGAAACACCAGAGCGAGTTGCAAAGATGTATGAAGAGATATTCGTTGGTCTTAAGACACCTACTGAAGAAATACTTAAACCCATAGAAGGTGAAAGT
>JAGVMY010000017.1 GCA_020053565.1 Thermodesulfovibrionales bacterium | reverse complement strand
TTGATGTTCCGAATGAGGAGAAACACTGCAAAGGCAATGATGAGGAAGTTAATAATTGTATTTATGAATATGCCATAGTTGACTGTAACCGCACCTGCAGTCTTTGCAGCAGCGATAGAAGCATAGGGTCCTGCAACTTTACCCTCTTTGAGAATAATGAACAGGGTGGAAAAATCAACATTACTCAATAGCAGGCCGATAGGCGGCATAATGATATCAGAAACAAACGAATTGACGATTGTTCCGAAAGCAGCGCCAATGATTATACCAACAGCCATATCAACTACATTACCCCGCATTGCAAATTCTTTGAATTCTTTAAACATGGTTACTCTCCTTCCACTTTTTACCTTCTCCATGCTTTGTGCAAAATTCACACATAGGTAAACCTTCACCTATTATAGGAAATAATCAATACCATTATAGCAAATTTGATTTATAAGGACTCCGAAAAGCAAGAGTATAATTTTTAAGCAAATATATCATATTTTTATTATAATTAGATTTAATGAAGAAAGGGATATACATACTTCCGAACACACTGACGCTCTGTGGGCTGTTCTGCGGGTTTTATTCAATCCTCGCAGCACTCAAGGGCGATTACGTCATTGCTGCCTGGGCTATCATGGTTGCAAATATTTTCGATGGTCTCGATGGCTGGGTTGCGAGGCTTACAAGCAGCACTACGCGGTTCGGTATAGAATTAGACTCTTTATCTGACCTGGTTGCCTTTGGCGTTGCCCCAGCAGTCATTCTCTATACGTGGAGTCTTGCATCCTTCGGCCGAGCCGGCTGGGCTGCTGCTTTTTTGTTTGTGGCATGCGGTGCACTGAGGCTTGCGAGATACAATATTCAGATGGGCTCTTCTGAATCCAGATCATTTACCGGCATGCCCATTCCAGGCGCTGCAACAATGATTGCAACACTTGTAATATTCTACTATGAAAAATGGGATACTGTACCGGATAAAAATTATTTTATTTTGATTTTTACCATATTTCTTTCTGTGCTTATGGTAAGTACACTGAGGTTTCATGGTATAAAGGAACTGGACCTAAGTAAAAGAAAACCTTTCTGGATATTAGTTGTAATAGTTATGGTACTCTTCGTGATAGTCATGCATCCCCAGATTGCACTTTTCTTGTTTGCGATGATTTATTTGATTGGTGGTCTCATTGAAAACATAGTTCTTTATTATAAGAAACGAAAACAAATGAATAAGGCAGGTATTACAAAATGAGAATAATAAAGATATTTGACACTACACTCCGCGATGGTGAACAGTCACCCGGTGCATCGATGAATGTCGAGGAAAAGCTTCGTGTTGCAAAACAGCTTGTTCGACTGGGAGTTGATATAATTGAAGCAGGGTTTCCTATAGCCTCTCAGGGTGACTTTGAGGCGGTAAAAAGGATTGCCACTGAAGTAAAAGGTGCAACAATAGCAGGTCTTGCACGAACAAAGGATATTGATATAGACAGGGCAGGCGAAGCGGTAATGCCTGCTGAACAGAAGAGAATCCATACATTTCTTGCAACATCTGATATTCATCTCAAGTATAAGTTAAAAATGGAGAGGGAAGAGGTGCTCGATGCAGCAGTGAAGGCTGTGAAAAGAGCTCGACAGTATACAGATGATGTGGAATTCTCCGCAGAGGATGCCACAAGGTCTGACTGGGACTATCTTTGCAAAGTAACGGAAGAGGTAATCAAGGCAGGCGCAAAGACAGTAAATATCCCTGATACAGTTGGATACACAGTCCCTCAGGAATTCAGTGAACTTATTGAGTATCTTATAAATAAAGTGCCTAATATCGATAAGGCAGTCATCTCTGTGCATTGTCATAACGACCTTGGACTTGCTGTTGCAAACTCTCTTGCTGCTGTTTTAAAAGGTGCAGGCCAGGTAGAATGTACCATTAATGGTATTGGAGAGAGAGCAGGGAACGCCTCCTTAGAAGAGGTGGTTATGTCACTCAAAACAAGACCTAAATTTTTTAATGCTGATACGAAAATAGTCACTGAAGAAATATACAGGAGCAGCCGCCTCGTCTCAAAGATAACAGGTATAGTCGTTCAACCTAATAAGGCAATTGTTGGTGCAAATGCATTTGCGCATGAGGCAGGCATACACCAGGACGGCTTTCTCAAGGAACGTTCTACCTATGAGATAATGAGGCCTGAAGCTGTTGGAATCCCTCAATCTAAACTTGTACTCGGAAAACATTCCGGAAGACATGCATTCAGGGCACGGTTAAAAGAGCTTGGCTATGTCCTTACAGATGAAGAGCTGAATAATGCTTTCGAGAAGTTTAAACAGCTCGCTGATCAGAAGAAGGATATATTTGATGAAGACATTGAGGCACTCGTATCAGAGCAGGTATCAAAGATACCGGAGGCTTACAGTCTTGTTGAACTTTTTGTTTCAAGCGGAACAAAACAAAAACCTACCGCCACGGTCACACTTAAGGTCGGTGAAATTTTGATCCACAGGACTGAACACGGTGATGGTCCTGTAGATGCAACATATAAAGCCATTGCTTCTATTACAGATACAAAAAGCAATCTTCTGAAATTTGAAGTAAAGGGCATTACCGGTGGAACTGACGCTCTTGGCGAGGTGATAGTCTCACTTGAGGAAGAAGGCAGAACTGTAAGAGGACACGGTGCTGACACGGATATCATAGTAGCCTCTGCAAGGGCATATATCAATGCCCTGAATAAGCTGGCAGTGAGAAGAAAAATGTCATCATGACCCTCTCTGAAAATTCCCTGAAGGTACTCCAGCGAAGATATCTCATAAGGGATGAGTCAGGAACCATTATTGAAACCCCTGAGGAGATGTTCGCAAGAGTTGCAAAAAACGTTTCTTCTGCAGAAAGTCAGTATAACAGTAGTCCTGAAGACTGGGAGAAGAAATTCTATACACTCATGACAGACCTCAAATTTCTTCCAAATTCCCCTACCCTGATGAACGCGGGGAAAGAAATGGGACAGCTTGCTGCATGTTTTGTGCTTCCAGTCGACGACTCTATAAAAAGTATTTTCGATACATTAAAAAATGCTGCATTAATCCTTCAGAGTGGCGGTGGCACAGGATTTTCCTTTTCAAGACTCAGGCCAAAGGCAGACATTGTCCGTTCAACAGGTGGCGTTGCAAGTGGCCCTGTATCATTTATGAGGATTTATAACACCGCAACAGAGGTGATAAAGCAAGGCGGTGCAAGACGAGGGGCAAATATGGGTATCCTGCGTATTGACCATCCGGACATTTTAGATTTTATTAAGATAAAAAGGTCTGAAGGAGAACTTACAAACTTCAATATTTCTGTTTCAGTTACCGACTCATTTATGGATGCACTTAAAAATGATAAAGAATATGAGCTTATAAACCCGAGAACAAAAGCCGTAATTGGTAAAATTAAGGCGAAGACTGTATTTGACGCAATGGTAGAAAGTGCATGGGAGACAGGTGACCCAGGTGTCATCTTTATTGACAGGATTAACAAAACAAATCCAACACCTCATATTGGAACTATTGAGTCAACAAACCCTTGCGGAGAGCAACCCCTTCTTCCTTATGAGTCATGTGTGTTAGGGTCTATCAACCTATCAAAATATGTAAAACAGTCAACGGTCACCAGTCCTCAGTCAACCGTCAAGAACATAACTCAACAAATAGATTTTAACAGCCTCTCAGAGGATATAAAAACCTCTGTAAGGTTTTTAGACAACTGTATAGATGTGAATAAATATCCACTTCCTGCGATAGAGGAAATGCATAAAGGCAATAGAAAAATCGGGCTTGGTGTCATGGGATGGGCTGACAAGTTGATATTGCTTGGTATTCCGTATAACCATAAAAAAGCATTTCGACTCGCACGGAATTTGATGAAATTCATAAGAGATACAGCAAGACAGGCATCTGTGGAACTTGCTGAGAAAAGAGGGGTTTTCCCTAATTTTAAGGGGTCTGTTTATGACGCTCCTGGTATGCCAAGTGTAAGAAATGCTACAACTACAACAATAGCACCAACAGGGACACTCTCGATTATTGCAGACTGTTCAAGCGGTATTGAGCCCCTGTTTGCTCTCTCATATAAGAGACTTATATTGGACTCAGAACTTTATGAAATGAACAAATACTTCTTTGGGATAGCTCAAAACAGAGGATTTTATAGTGATGAACTGAGAGAAAAAGTTATCGCAAAAGGTTACTTAAGAGGTATTAAAGATGTTCCAAATGAGATAAAGAGGCTCTTTAAAACTGCACATGAAATTCCACCTGAAGACCATATAGAGATGCAGGCATGTTTCCAGGAATACACTGATAATGCAGTATCGAAAACCATCAATATGCCCTATAGATCAAAGAAGGAGGATGTTGCAAAAGCATTCCTACTCGCATATGAAAAAGGCTGCAAAGGGATTACAATTTTCAGATATGGAACAGCAAAAAAAGGTACCCTGGTAAGGTTTATAGATACAGACTAATCCTCATAATGCATTCCAAATAATGCAGATGTTGTGAAATAATTTATTTATTGATAATTCATAAATTTTAAAAGAGATGGCAGGGCATAGCATTTGAGCGGTTTTAAATTCTGTCTTCGACAGAATTTACCTCGGAGGTCCCGATGGCTATCGGGACCTCCGAGAATAAGCGAAAATACTGTGCCCTGCCTGTAGAACATGATTTTGTAAATAATTCTGTTTAAACAAATTTATGAACAATATCTGCATTATTCAGGTTAAGTAGTAATTTCCTGTATCAACTTTTGAACCTTTTCCTTTATCTCATCTCTTGCTCGCCTGAAATCAGCCATTATCTCTTCCTCTGTACCCACAGTTCCAACAGGGTCTTCAATCGGCCAGTGGATACGTCTTATCAGAGGTGGTGTTAGAGGACAATACTCTTCAGCACTCCCGCAGAGCGTCACAACTATGTCCATCTGCTTGAGTAAATCTTCATCAATCAATTCAGATTTATGCCTTGATATATCAATACCAACCTCTTTCATGACTGCAATTGCCCTTCTATGAACACCCGCAGTCATAAGACCAGCACTGTAAACTT
>JAGVMY010000143.1 GCA_020053565.1 Thermodesulfovibrionales bacterium | reverse complement strand
CTGTGAGCAGGTAAACAATGGAGCACTATTGCGTCTTTCTTTGCATATGAAAGGATTTTATTGTTTATCTGATAACCCTTGAGTTTTACCCTTTTCGTTTTTGACTCTTTCTCCTGCCCCATGCTTACCCATACATCTGTATACACTGCATCTGCACCGTTTACTGCCTTTTTCGGGTCTCTGAGGATAACGATTTCACTTTTTGCAGAGGCTCTCGCTCTCTTGAGCACATCAGGGTCAGGCTCACAGCCTTTAGGACATGCAATCGTAAGGTTTATCCCCATCCTTGAGGCAGCCTCTATCAGAGAATTTGCAACATTATTGCCATCACCTATGTATGCAAGTCGGATATCTCTGAGCTTCCCTTTCTTTTCGAGAATTGTCATCAAATCTGCGAGTGCCTGACACGGATGATGCAAGTCGCTCAGACCATTGATGATAGCGATTGAAGAATTGGATGCAAACTCTATAAGCATATCATGGCTAAAGGTCCTGATGACAATCGCATCTAAATATCTTGAGAGCACCTTTGCAGTGTCACGGATAGTTTCGCCCCTTCCAAGCTGTATCTCTTTCGGATTCATATAAATAGCCTTTGCACCGAGCTGATAGATACCTACTTCTAAAGAAACCCTCGTCCTTGTCGATGCTTTTTCGAACAGAAGGGCAATGCTTCTGCCAATCAATGGGCATTTATGTAGATCCTTACCTGATTTAAGTTCTATAGCCCTTTTAAGAAGAAGATTTATCTCCTGTGAAGATAAATCCCATAATGTCAAAAAATCCCTTTTCATCTTTTGTCTCCTGATTATTTTTGCCCTCTCCTGATTTATGAGAGCCTCTTAAAAACTTCCTCAAGTGTCTCAATAAGATAGTCTATATCTTTCTTTTGTACAATAAGAGGTGGTATGAAACGCAACACGTTCCCTGCAGTGCAGTTTATAAGCACTCCCTTTTCAATACATGCCTTCACGATAGGCTCGCCTTCTTTTGACAGTTCCATGCCCAACATGAGTCCGAGGCCCCTTATATCCACAATAAGGTCTGGGAATTTCTTCTTAAGCTCTTCGAGCCTTTCCCTCAGGTATTTACCCATTCTGTTACACTGGTCGAGTATAAACCCATCTTCAAGGAGTGTCTCGATTGTTGCTATTGCTGCAGCACATACAAGCGGGTTACCACCAAAGGTTGTCGCATGGGTGCCGGGCTGTAACGCAGGGGCAAACTTATCTGTGGTAAGCATTGCACCTATCGGTACACCGCCACCGAGTCCTTTTGCAATCGTCATAATGTCTGGCGTAATGCCAAAATGTTCATACGCAAATAGTTTCCCTGTCCTGCCCATTCCTGTCTGTACCTCATCCAGTATGAGCAGTAGAGTATGTTTGTTACAGAGTTCACGTACGTTTTTCAGGTAATTCTGGTCTGGTACCTGCACTCCGCCTTCTCCCTGTATAGGCTCTAACATGATTGCACATGTGTTCTTTGTTATTGCTTTATTTATAGCGCTCACATCATTAAACGGAACGTGTTTGAACCCTGGTACTAATGGCTCGAACCCTTTCTGAAATTTTTCCTGTCCTGTTGCAGTAAGTGTTGCAAGAGTCCTTCCATGGAAAGAATCCTTCGCAGTGATTATCTCAAAGCGATCAGAACTGACATTTTCCTTAGAATACTTGCGGCTGAGCTTTATTGCTGCTTCGTTTGCCTCAGCTCCTGAATTGCAGAAAAATACCTTATCTGCAAAAGAATTCTCTATGAGCAGTTTTGCAAGTTTTATCTGTGGCTCAATGTAGTAATAATTTGATACATGGAGGAGCCGCTGTGCCTGCTTCTGTATCGCAACCACAACCCGCGGGTGGCAGTGACCAAGGATATTTACTGCAACTCCAGCGACAAAATCGAGATATTCTTTACCATCAGAACTCCATACCTTCATACCCCGGCCTTTCCTCAGGACGATAGGGAACCTGGTATAGGTATTCATGATATAGCGACTTGCCTCATCGAAGAATTTCTTAATATCCATGAAGTGATAATAACGGAAAATCCGTTGAAAAATCAAACCCTTACTTCTTATTTCTTTTTATGTATACTATCCTGAAAAACATAAGAAGATAGAACACATGAGATGAACTCAATAAAATTTCCTCTCAAAGACATACAATTTGTCCTCCTTGATATGGATGGAACACTCCTCGACAAATATTTTGATGACTACTTCTGGGAGCATCTTGTTCCGGAAAAGTATGCTGAGAAACATAACATTACATTTGGCAAGGCAAAAGATGAGCTCATGAAGCTCTACAGGATCCATGAGGGCACCCTAAACTGGACAGACCTCGACTTCTGGTCAAAAGAACTTGATCTTGATATCCCTGCACTTAAAGAGCAGATACGACATCTCATAGAAGTTCATCCCCATGTCGAGGATTTTCTCAAGATGCTCAAAAGAAACAAGAAAAAAATATTTCTCGTCACAAATGCACATTACAAGGCTGTTGACCTGAAACTCAAAAAGACTCGTATAGGAAAATATTTTGATTCTGTGCTTTCTTCATTCGATGCGGGTTCTCCAAAGGAGAGCCTTGAGTTCTGGAGGGAAGCAGAAAAACGTCTCGGATTTGATAAAGAAAAAACTCTCCTCATTGATGATTCAGAAGAGATTTTAACAACAGCAAAAGAATACGGGATCAAGCACGTTCTTTACAAGGCAAAGGCAAGTTCAAATACTATACCGAAGCCCTCAAAAGATTTTCTGTCTGTTTTTGATTTTAATGAATTGATGGATGAGTCTTAGCCTACATTCTCGGGTGTTCCTTCCTGTAATCCACTGGTTTTTCTTTCAAGCCTTTTTCACTCCATATTCCTATTCTCTTCTCCCTTGCCTCTTTCTGTGCATCTTGTAATTCATTGACATACTTTACATTTGGCGGGACAGTATAAAGCATTGCATATCCATGCTTAAGCATCAAAAGGTTAATAATCTCTCTGTTAGCCGTACGGAGATATGCGAGGATACGGCCATACTTATCCCTTTGTTCAACATCGAATTCCAGTGTTACCTTCGACCCTGAGAGACTCAAGAGTGTTTCAAGATATTTTTTTGCCTTCTCTCCCCAGGGTCTCTGTCCTATTTCAGGCGCATCTATTCCTAAAAGTCTCACCTTTTCTTTCTTCCTGTTGATAATCACACTGACAGTATCACCATCATGGACTTCCACGACAGAAACAACAGATGTATCTTTGCTCCGCTGTGCTGCAGGGGGATATTTGTCATAAATGAAATAGACAATTGTAGATATAAAAAAGAACAGCAATGCACCAAATTTCATTGTTTTTCTGTTCATATTTTATTATAACTTTTTACTCATGATTTTTAACTGAATAATAGTCTTCACAGAACCAATTGTTCCTGAGCTAAAGGAAGGCAATCTTAAGAAAGCCTCGGCCAAACCCCTTGAATGGAGATGAAAATTAAAGTGTCGTTCAGGTATAATTTGTAAAGAAAAAAAGAGATGAAAAGGACATAGGTATTGATAAATAGTTTATGTCAAAGGGTAAACTCATATAAGTAGGTGGAGAAATAGAAAAATAAAGTCATGAAAAAAATATTCCATAGCTTTACGACCACAATGATAATTATTTCGCTCTTCCTGACCATTATTTCCTGTGCTCCTGGAATATATCTGAAAACAGAGGGAGCAAAGGTTACAGAGATATCAGGAATGTATACTCTCATACTTTACGGGGGGAGATATAGTAACGACATCGAAACCATTGCGATTCTCGATAAAGAAGACGACAAGTATACATTCGAGGTATACGCGCCTGAATTTGATTACAAGATAAAACAAGGGGTACCTGCAAAAGAGGCGCTGGAGGAGGCAGGAAAGTTTATCAGGTTCCACCATTCCTTCTGGCAATTTAGGTTGAGCAGGATTATTGATCCTACAGGGAATACGATCGGATATGAATTAAGACCGCTCTACTACCCTCCTGACTTCGGTTATACTGATGTCCTCGATGTCCTTTATGTAATTAAGGACAGTAAGGTGACAGTCACAATAAGTCTCATACCAGAAGTACGAAGAATGCTCTTTGATGATGATAGACCTTTTCTCCTCAGGGGAATAATGAGGAGAAGGTAAAAACAATTACAATCACTCATTGATTTTCACCCTCCCCGGTTTTCCTATCTCGCCTTCGATAGAATAGTGAAATTCATGGAATAAACTGATAGCCCATAAATTCGTCATCAGATGTTGTGTGATGCAGGAAGTAGTAAATTCTGATTCCTTATTACACATTGATAAATATAAAGCTATCTGGTCAGGGAGATGCTGATCAAAGACTGCATCTGAATGGTAATAGTTTATAAATTCTCTTGCTGCTTCTTCTCCCACAGTCTCTGCCCGCTTTCCCCTTTCACCAAGGGATGTAAACCCTGCCATGGAATGTTTTAATTCTGACTGAAGAAATATAAATGTCCCCTGCCCTGGCGTTGAGACATTCAGAAGTTCTATGTCAACAGGACATCTAAGGTCTTTTATTTGAGAATGTATTCTTTCTAATAAGGCATTTCTCTGCCTTTCAGCTATGGACAAGGGCAGATTCCCGACACCTGAATATCCTCTTAATCCTGACATCATACCCCTTTCGATAACCCTCAGAGGCTTGATTTCCTTTGCAGGAAATATTTCTGCCCTGATTTCCCCTCCACCTTTTGGATAAAAACCATACGATTCTATAGTAAGTTGAATATCTATCCCCAGTCTTTTTAAAACCTGAATAAATACCCCTTCAACATAATGAAATGATGGGCTATAAGGGACATGGGTCCCTCCCTTCAAAATGACTGAATTCTTTCCTTCTAAAAATACAAGAGCAGGAATGAGTGTCTGAAGAACCAGAGAAGTAGAGCCTGCAGTACCAATGTCAAAGAAAAAGTCTCCCCCTTTTATTTCATGAGGTGAAAAAGAAAGCTCAGTTGATCCTGTATCGTCACCTTCAACTTCAGCAGACGAGACGAGTTGTGCTGCCCTCACGGATAGAAGATGCTGTGGCATGAGTCCAGACCTTTTCCGCCCTTTTCTTATGTTCACTATCCTGAACGGTTTTTTATACAGGCAGGAAAGGCTCAGGGCTGTGCGGAGTATCTGACCTCCGCCCTCTCCATAACTCCCGTCTATTTCGATCATGACTCTTTTACTCCTGCAGTTGCGCTAAATTAACTATATTATAGTGAATATGAATTAAGGAAAATGCAGTAGCATAAAAAGGTTTTATTTAGAGTGTTCCCGAGGTGGTTTATGTACAAGTTCATCCGTCAGCTCCATCTGGATTTTCTGGATGTTCGTAAGCCTTTGCCATTGATTCATGAGAAGATGGTCTATTTTCTCATGCAAATGACGTATTTTCAATTCTGCTTTGAGATTCATACGACAGTCCTGTTCCGCATGCAAGCGATCTCTTGCACTCCAGCTGATTTCTTTTCATTAATGTCTTGATGGACCGACTTTCCTCATCTTAAAGATGGACTGAAAGTTAACGACTTCACACTTATCCGCAGTTTCAAAAGCGTTAATTATTGTTGATTACCAATTTACTTAGATAATTCATTTACACGTTAGAGATCCATGGCGACCTCTTGGAGCGGTCGTCTTCTTTTATTCGCCTACGTAGGGTATTCTCACCT
>JAGVMY010000063.1 GCA_020053565.1 Thermodesulfovibrionales bacterium | reverse complement strand
TAGAGCTTAATCCTGCGAAAAAAGTAATTTATTGTGATACGCTTGAAAAGATTAAGAGTATTAAGTAGGGTGATGAATTCGAAGAGTGACTGTCTTTAATGAACGTAGTGAAATATTTTAAAATAATAACCTGTTGAGCAGATCAATCAAAAGGAGGATGTAGTTATGCTTTCCGATAGGGCAAAAAAAATAAAGCCGTCACCAACGCTTTCTATGGATACAAAGGCTAAAGCAATGAAGGCAGCAGGAATTGATATCGTAGGTTTTGGAGTAGGTGAGCCCGACTTCGACACCCCTGATAATATAAAAGAGGCAGCAATAAAGGCGATCAAAGATGGCTTTACAAAATACACCCCTGTAGGGGGTATTGATCCTCTTAAGGATGCGATTATTGACAAATTCAAAGGAGACAACAATCTGGATTATGCACGTGACGAAATCATTGTCTCCTGTGGCGCCAAACATAGCCTCTACAATATTGCACAAGCATTATTTAATCCTGGTGACGAAGTCTTAATCCCTTCACCGTACTGGGTCTCATATCCTGACCAGGCTATTCTTAATGACGCAATTCCGGTTTTTGTAAAGACATTGGAGTCTGATTCGTTTATGCTTAAGCCTGAGGTAATTAAATCTCATATCACGAAAAAGACAAAGGCATTAATCCTGAATTCTCCATCAAATCCAACAGGACTTACTTATGATAAAAAGACTCTCGAAAAAATAGCAGAGGTAGTCCTTAAACATAACATCTATGTTATCTCTGATGAGATTTACGAAAAAATCACCTATGATGGTGTCACACATGTGAGTATTGCTTCTTTCGACAAAGAAATAAAATCAAAAACAATAGTGGTAAACGGCGTTTCAAAATCATATGCCATGACAGGCTGGAGAATTGGTTATGCAGCTGGACCAAAGGAGATAATAAAGGCTATGACGAATATACAAAGCCAGTCCACATCGAATCCTACTTCTATTGCTCAGAAGGCAGCTGTTGAGGCACTCACAGGACCACAGGATTTTATTGCTCTCATGATCACTGAATTTGATAAGAGGAGAAGGTTTCTCATCAATGAACTTAATTCTATCCCTGGCATGAGCTGTATTACCCCTACAGGAGCTTTTTATGCATTCCCCAATACATCAAGACTTTACGGCAAATCGGTTGGCAACAGAAAAATATCATCTTCAGCAGATCTCGCTCTCTACCTTCTTGAAGAGGCAAAGGTTGCCCTTGTGCATGGAGAAGCATTTGGCGACGACAATTACATAAGGCTCTCTTACGCAACATCTCTTGATGAGATAAAAAAAGGCGTTGATAGAATAAGAGAGGCAGTGGACAGGCTTTCTTTAAAAACGAGTAATGTGTGATAGGTGAAGAACTAAAAGATTTTCGGTCGGGCTATGTATCTATCATTGGACGACCCAATGTCGGTAAGTCTACACTTCTGAATTCCATTCTCGGCGAAAAAGTTGCAATCGTTACAACAAAACCGCAGACAACAAGAAACAGGATTATCGGCATAAAAACGCTTCCCAATGCACAGATTATCTTTATTGATACACCCGGAATCCATAAACCAAGGCATAAACTTGGCGAAGCAATGGTGAAAACTGCTCTTGAAGCATTAAATGAAGTAGATATTATTTTATTCATGGTCGAACCACACTCTCCTGAGAAAGAAGATTTATCCGTCATCGAGATGTTGAAGAAAGTTCGTTCTCCTGTTTTCTTGCTGATAAACAAAATAGATACAATCAAGAAAACAGACCTTCTTCCGCTCATAGATCACTTCAAGAATCTTTACTCATTTCAGGAGATAATTCCTCTTTCTGCATTGAAACAGGACGGGATGAGCATGCTTATGAAAAGAATCTATGACTCTATGCCCAGTGGCCCTAAATATTATCCTGATGAATTTATAACTGACCAACTCGAAAGATTTATGGTCTCCGAGATAATCAGAGAAAGAGTTATGGAAATGACAGAAGAGGAGGTGCCTTATTCTGTTGCTGTTGAAATTACTGAATGGGAGGAAAGAGAAGATGGTCTCATAGTAATCAGCGGCAATATTTATGTTGAAAGAGAAGGTCAGAAAGGTATTATAATAGGAAAAAGAGGTGCAATGCTCAAATCCATAGGAAGTGCTGCAAGAATTGACATTGAAAGACTCCTCAATACAAAAGTTTTTCTCGAATTATGGGTAAAGGTTAAAAAAGACTGGCGAAACAATAAAACAACCCTGAGGGAATTAGGATACTAATAGATGTTAATCGAAATGAAGGTTGAAGGTCTGCTGTTTGATCCTCGTAGTAGTATGTATATCCTCCTTTTGAAAGAAGTGGATGGAGACGGGACTCTCCCCATCTGGATCGGTAAACCTGAGGCTGATTCAATAGCGCTTGCGTTAGGAAAGGTGGTAACCCCACGACCTCTTACCCATGACCTCGTAAAAAATATAGTTGATAGCCTTAAGGTAAAAGTAACGAAGATCATCGTCACAGAAATTCTGGACAACACATACTATGCACTTGTCTGCATCAGCGATGGAAAAAAAGAAACCTTAGTAGACTCACGACCGAGTGATGCGGTCGCAGTTGCGTTAAGAGCCAATTCCCCTATATTTGTAGAAGACAGCATTATGGAAAGAAAAAGCGCAGATGAACTCGAGGAGTGGCTTAAAAATCTTAGGCCTGAGGACTTCGGAAATATTATCTAATGCTCCACAGGACCGAGGGCATTGTCTTAAGAACCACACCCTTTGGTGAAGCAGACCTTCTTGTCACCTATCTTACCTCTGATTTTGGAGTTGTCAAGACATTTGCAAAAAGCCCCCGGAAGATCAAAAGCAGGTTCGGGAGCAGTCTTGAACCTCTTGTGCAATCGAAGATTTCTTTCTGGGGTAAGGAAGATGCCTCACTTCCACGATTGACTCAGTCGGATATCATTCACTCATTCCAGTCAATAAGGGACATCCTGAGTTTTTTTCTGAAGGTATCAGAAATAATAGAACTTACCCTGCATTTCATCCCTGAGAAAGAGGCAAATAAAGAGGTGTACTTTTTATTCTTAAATGCCTTATACAATATTGAAAATAATTCCAATAAGAATCTGGCGATCATTCACTATAAAATAAAATTTCTTGAGCTCACCGGATATGTTCCCAAGCTTGACGCATGTGGAAGATGCGGGAGAAAAGGAAATTGTTTTTATGTAGCCCATGGAACCATTCTCTGTGAGACCTGCTCATCCGGGATGGTCTCATCAGCGAAACTTTCACCAGGCGTGGTAAAACTCTATAAAGATTTGCTCACCTGGGATACGACAAAAATAAATAGAATTCGGCCTTCAAAGATGCTTCTTTCAGAGCTTTCCAGCATTATAGATATGCATACACACCATATACTCACAAAACCACTGAAGTCGAGAGAATTTATTCTCTCACTATCCGAGTAATTTTATCTTTGCATTGTCGAGATTTTTAAAGATTTCTCTTTGAAATCACATGATGCTTCGGGTAATATAGTATCTCAAAGCGCTTCTTTTGAGCGTATCAGATTTTTTAGACCGAGTGTTATAAGAAAAATATACTTTTATATGAAATTTAAGAATGCAAAAAAACTTTTTTAATCCACAGTCAATTGCAGTCATCGGGGCATCGAGAACACCGGGGAAGGTGGGGTATGATATCCTTAAAAATATACTACAGTATGGCTATCAAGGAGCTGTGTATCCCATTAATCCTGAAGCACCAGAAATCTTAGGCGTAAAGGCATACCCTTCCATTCTGGATATACCAGGTGAAGTTGGACTGGCTGTGGTCGTAGTTCCACCTCCCAAAGTTGGAGAAGTTATTTCTCAATGCGGAGTAAAAAAGATTGACTCTGCCATAATCATCACTGCTGGTTTTGGTGAAAGTGGATCTGAGGGGACTAAGCTGGAGGATGACCTGGTACGAAGAGCAAAAGTATCAGGAATGAGGTTCATTGGTCCCAATTGTCTTGGTGTGATAGATACCCACTCAAGAGTGAATACCTCATTTGCAGCAGGCATGCCAGCTAGCGGGAGTATTGGATTTTTCTCCCAATCTGGTGCACTTTGCGTTGCTGTCCTCGATCGGGCTCTTGCTGAAGATATAGGTTTTTCAAAATTCATCAGCATGGGTAATAAAGCAGATATCTCAGATACAGATATTATGCTCGCCTTAGCTGAGGATGACAATACCAAGGTAATTTTAGGATATATTGAAGGGGTAAAAGACGGAAAACAGTTCATGGAAACTGCAAGCCAGATTTCTAAGAAAAAGCCTGTTATTATATTAAAGTCTGGCATTACCAGCTCAGGAGCAAGAGCAGCATCTTCTCATACAGGTGCACTTTCAGGCCGTGAGGCGGCTTTTGATGCTGCCTTTAAACAGAGTGGGGTCATTCGAGCACATTTGTTTGCTGACCTGTTCAATTTTGCCCTTGCTTTTGCCAATCAACCTTTGCCTCAGGGGCCTAATATAGCCATAATAACCAATTCTGGCGGACCTGGAATCATCGCAGCAGATGCAAGTGATCGGTCTGGTCTTCAGCTCATTTCCTTACATAAAGACACGGTAGATAAACTCAGAGCTTTTCTCCCACCTTTTGCATCATTCTATAACCCCGTTGACATACTGGGAGATGCAAGTGCAGAAAGATATGAAAAGGCCCTCACTACAGTATTACAAGATGAGAAGATACATGGTGTCTTAGTACTTTTGACACCTACCGCAATCGTGGATGTAGACGCTACTGCAAAAGCAGTTGCAACTATTGCCAATTCAACAGACAAACCTATACTTACTTCATTTATGGGGAAGAAAAGGGTTGAATCCGGAGCGAAGATCCTCATGAAGTCTAATGTTCCCAATTATAGTTATCCAGAAGAGGCTGTTTCATCATTAAGCGCGATGTATAATTATCAGCTATGGATAAATAGGCCTGATAAAACTTATGCACGTATTGATGATTTAAAAGACAAGGTTTCATATATCTTTGAAAAGGTTAAGGAAGAAAAACGTGAGCGTTTAAGTGAATCAGAGGTTTATGAAGTACTCAAGACTTATAGATTTTCACAACCAAAGAGTTTATTCGCCAGAACCTCAGAGGAAGCTGTGACTGCTGCAAAGGGGATAGGGTATCCCGTAGCCATGAAAATCATTTCGCCCCAGATTATTCATAAGAGCGATGCAGGTGGTATCAGATTAAACCTCAATAGCAAAAAAGAGGTAGCGGATGCCTTTTTTGATATTACTACCCGTGTGAAAGACATTATGCCTGGAGCCACTATATACGGGGTGATGATTCAAGAGATGGTACTCAGTGGAAAAGAGGTCATTATAGGGATAACGAAAGATGCACAGTTTGGACATATGATTATGTTCGGACTCGGAGGAATTTACGTTGAAGTGTTAAGGGATATTTCTTTCAGGATTGCACCATTAAGCCATGAAGATGCTGTTGAAATGATTCGGGAAATCAAAACCTTTCCTCTTTTGCGCGGAGTAAGGGGAGAGGTAGAGGCTGATATCTCAGCTATTAAAAAATCATTGTTAAGTTTTTCTCAGATGACATTAGATTTTCCTCAGATTATCGAGGCTGACATAAACCCGCTTTTAGTGAAGAAGCGTGGAGAAGGAGTAATAGCCATTGATGCAAGATTTACTGTAGGAGGTGAGTAAAATGATTACTTTATATGTAGGTTCCACTACAGGATATTCTGGTAAAAGCTTAGTCTCTATGGGACTTGGTCATAGGTTAAAGCAGGATGGATTGAGAGTGGGATTTTTCAAGCCAATGGGAATTCTTCCCATTAAAATTGATGATATTCTCACAGATAAAGACGCCTGGTTTATCTATAGACTATTTGATCTCAAAGATCCATTGGCAGACATATGCCCTGTGGTAGTGACACAGGAGCTCATCTACAAAGGTTATCTCAAAGAGGTTAAGGGACTTTTGGGAAAAATCGTGAAATCCTACCAGCGATTATCTGAAGATAAAGACATTTTGGTAGTGGGCGGTTCTGGAAGCATCTATACCGGAAGTGTTCTGGGAATCCCCGGGTATCAGGTAATACAACGTCTCAATGCTAAGGTACTTATTGTGGTGAAATACGAAGGAGAGTATATCGTTGACTACATACTCCAGGCCAAAAAGGATCTCAAGGACAGATTTTTAGGTGCAGTACTCAATAAAGTGACTCATGAATATAGGCACGGTGTCGATGAGTATATTGTCCCCTTTTTAAAAAGGAAGGGTGTCGATATCCTTGGCATACTCCCACACGATTCTATTTTAGGCTCAATTACAGTAGAGGAATTGAGCGATATACTCGGAGGTAAGGTGCTCTGCTGCCATGACAAGCTGGACAATCTGGTAGAGCATTTCTTAATCGGTGCCATGCAGGTAGACAGGGCAATTGAGTATTTTAGAAAGACCAAGAAAAATGCAGTGATTGTGGGAGGGGATAGAGCTGACATTCAATTATCAGCTATAGAATCGGGTACTGAATGTCTGGTTCTCAGTGGTGAGATGTATCCCAGTGAGATCATTATAGCCAGGGCAGAACAGCGGGGTGTGCCTATTATCGTGGTGAGAGATGATACCTATACGGTAGCCAAAAAGGTGGAAAAACTCTCTATACGGCTCAGACTGAGGGACAAAGCCAAAGTATCCCATGGTATTGAACAGGTTATAAAAAATGTAAACTTTCCTTTGCTCTATGAAAAGCTGGGAATAAAAATCGGATAAACGTATATCAATCCTGTCCCCATTTAGCTGAATTAATCCTTGACATTAAAACGGGATTTGATGTATAAAAACTGCATGGAAATTCCGTTAAAATTAGATGATTTCTTTTGTCCTAATGACTTGTGCGAAGATCAAGGGAAAAGGGGACTTGGCAATATTATTCTCTACGACAGATATGGAAAAGAGCGCAGGAAACTCCTTAAATGTAAAACCTGCAATTTTAAGTTTTCCGAACGTCGGAGCACGTTCTTTTTCGGTCTTCATACAAAAGAGCCCAAGATAAAAGAGGTCATTCGCCATCTTTTAGAGGGAATGAGCTTCAGAGAAGCTGCACATGCATCTCATCTGGATAAAGACACGGTTCAGAGGATATGGAAAAGATTTATGGTTTATTGCGAGGAATCGGTTGAGAGCCTGTTAAAGGAATTAAACATAAAACTCGAAGACCTTATACTTCTTTTGTATAACAGAACTCAAAAAGGACTAAAGTAAAAGAATGGGTGAAATAAGGATTGCTATTGCCGGAATTGGAAACTGTGCAAGCTCTTTGATTCAGGGTATTGGATACTACAAGTCATTAGGTGACAGCCACCCGGACAGATCCCTCGGATTGATGCACTATGACCTTGGAGGATACAGGCCAGCTGACATCAAGATTGTAGCTGCTTTTGACATAGACCATAGGAAAGTAGGCAGACCTCTCAAGGAGGCTCTCTTTGCCAAGCCAAATTGTACAAAGGTATTTAATAAAAATATTCCTGACTATCCTGTCAGTGTGATGATGGGAAAGGTTCTTGATGGCGTTTCTCCTCACATGAAAGATTATCCAGATGACCGCAGGGTTATTGTTGCCAGAAAAAAGCCATGTGAAGTTGTGAAGGTGTTAAAGCAAAGTGGTGCTGAGATACTGATAAGTTACCTGCCTGTGGGCTCAGAAAGAGCAACAGCTTTTTATGCCGAGGCTTGTCTTAAAACAGGCGTTGCTTTCATTAATTGTATCCCGGTCTTTATCGCATCCAACAAATCCTGGGCAAAACGCTTTGAAGAGAAAAAAATACCTATCGTAGGAGACGATATTAAAAGCCAGATAGGTGCAACCATCATTCACCGGGCATTGATAAGACTGTTTGAAGACAGAGGTGTTAAGGTTGACGCTACCTATCAATTGAATGTCGGGGGGAATACTGATTTCTTGAATATGCTCAACAGGAGCAGGGTAAAATCCAAGAAGATATCAAAAACAGAAGCGGTACAGTCTCAACTCCATAACCCATTAAAAAATGAAAATATTCATATAGGTCCTTCTGATTATGTGCCATGGCTCCTTGATAATAAGATCTGTTTTCTCAGAATGGAGGGCAGGATATTCGGGAACATACCTATAAATCTTGAACTCAGACTGTCGGTAGAAGACTCTCCGAATAGTGGAGGCGTGGTGATAGACGCAATACGATGCTGCAAGATTGCTCTCGAAAGAGGGGTAGGGGGGGTGCTTATATCTCCTTCTGCATATTTTATGAAACATCCTATGATCCAGTTCCCTGATGAAGAGGCACGGGATATGGTTGAAGATTTTATTTCAGGGAAGAGAGAAAGATAAATGTGATAAGTGCTAGACTCGGCTATTTCCTTGATAAGCCTCTCAGTCCAATCATAAAAAAAATCAATTTAAATCCCAATGTATTCACAGTAGCAGGTTTTATCGTTACCTGTGTTGCTGCTTTGGTAATCCCCTACAACTTAAAAATGGGTGGGGTGCTTATTCTCATTGGAGGTTTATTCGACATGCTTGATGGTGTTGTTGCAAGAATTAACAATAAAACCTCGAGATTCGGT
>JAGVMY010000089.1 GCA_020053565.1 Thermodesulfovibrionales bacterium | reverse complement strand
CAAAATTATAAGAAAAATGAACAACAGAATGGTTGAGAGAAAACCCAAAATTGCCGATAGACTTTATTTGCCTTTTCTTTTCATAGAGATGCCGAAACAAGTTCGGCATGACAGTACTCGGTGCAATTGCCTGATAAATGTCATTCTGAACTCGTTTCAGAATCTTTATCGGCAATTTTGGGGGAGAAAATAAACAATTGACAAAATTTCTCAGTTTGATATGATTATGTTATAAACAATAAAAAAGGAGGAAAATACCATGTCTTTAAAGCCATTAATGTCAAAGATTATCACTTCACTTCCTGCACGTGCAACAGCTCTGGATGCAGCAAAATTCATGACCGATATGAACGTCGGAAGCGTTATTGTGGTAGAGGAGAACAAGCCGGTTGGAATCGTAACTGACAGGGATATTATGACCAAAGTTATCATTGAAGGGAGAAATCCTCAAACAGTTTCGATAAGAGATATTATGGCTTCGCCTGTTATTACAGTTTCAGTGGAGAAAAGCATTTTTGATGTTACTAAATTAATGAAGAAATATCAGGTGAGAAGATTCCCGGTTGTTGATGCAGAGGGAAAGATTGTAGGCGTCATAACACTTTCTGATATCCTTGTATTTATTGGACAGGAGATGAAGAATATCGCTTCTGCCCTGAAAGTGAGACTTGGCAAATAGCCATCAATCCACTGAAGGTAAGTTTTAAAACAAGGTTCGAGCAGGAATAAAAAGCTCTTATTTCTCGATAACTCCTTTAAAAACGCTTTTTACTTCTGCCAGTATCTCTTTATGGACGGCAGGGGTTCCCGCAACTATATTGCCTGTTAACAGGTAATCAGGCCCTCCACCGAAATCAGTGATAACTCCCCCTGCCTCCTTTATCAGGATAGCTCCTGCTGAGATATCCCATGGACTGAGGCCGATTTCAAAAAAACCTTCACATCGACCACAGGCAAGATAGGCAAGGTCAAGTGCAGCAGAGCCAGCCCTCCTCAGGTCACTCACCTTATTGAAGACATTTTTGAAAAGCTTTAGATATACATCAATCAATTCTTTTCTGCGGAAAGGAAAACCAGTTGT
This sequence comes from Thermodesulfovibrionales bacterium, assembly GCA_020053565.1. GTDB lineage: Bacteria > Nitrospirota > Thermodesulfovibrionia > Thermodesulfovibrionales > SM23-35 > VGWZ01. The sequence continues at coordinate 13,338 of JAGVMY010000089.1, read as the reverse complement.
AATAAGACTATCTTTTAATGTGGTGGCCTTAGATACCTTTATGGGGTTTCCGTTTAAAAATGCCCCTCTTCCCTTTTCTGTAGTGAAAAGTTCATCTCTCCCTATATCGAGTGTAACGCCTAAGATTATTTCTTTCTTATATTCAAGTGCCAATGAGACAGAAAAAACAGGATACTGATGAATATAATTTGTCGTGCCATCAAGTGGATCTATTATCCAACGATATTCCCCTACCTCGACTTCTTTAATGGACTCTTCGGCAAGAAAATAGTGATTGGGGAAGTCTTCTTTTATTGTATGTATGATAATCTGCTCTGACTCTTTATCAACAAACGTCACAAAGTCCGATGCCTGCTTGAGCGCAATGTCTTTCTTTGAAATCTTGCCAAGATTTTCGAGTATGAATTGCCCTGCATGTTTTGCAGCTCTCACTGCGGTGCTCAGAAATTCGTTACCGGACATAATGTATTTCTGAAAATTACTGAATTTTTATCACCTGTTTATCTGTAACAATTATATCAACCTTTATGTCATGGAGTTCTGAAGGGATTGATTGAACAAGCTGTTCTTCATATGCCAGTGCAATTAAGGGTATTTTCTCATGCATATCGGAAAGAAACGCATCATAATAACCTGCTCCATACCCGAGCCTGTTGCCTGAATAATCAAAACCTGTACCCGGAATGATCATAAGGTCAATATCATTGACATTAACGAACTTCGCATCGGGTAGAAATGGTTCTGGGATTCCACTATATCCAGGGATTAACTCACCTGTATCTTTTATCTCATACAAATTAAGTCTATGCCTGTCTTTATCAACTTTTGGAAGTACAACCCTTTTCCCTATTTTCAGAGATTCCTTAATCATGTCAATAGTGTTGACTTCTGTCCTGAAAGATGCATAGAACAATAGAGTATGTGCTTTCTTGAACTCTGGTAGAGTGAAAAGTTTTTTCATTATACGCAAGTCCTTCTTCTTTCTTTCAAAAAGAGGAAGAGAATTTCTTTTTTCAATGATTTCTTTTCTGAGTCTCTTTTTCATAAAACTGCAACAAATGATTGACTGATAAACTCATTCATAAATGAACTTTTTATTGACTCAAAGACTTTTCAATATTCTCTTTAATCTCCTTCACCTCTGCCACACTCTCAGGAGAATAACTATAGGGTGAACATCCTTTAATATCCGCTGCTAATATCGCATCGTTAAATGTAATCGAACCTATCAGTTCCATATCTCCAATAGTATCTCTTATAAAATTGAAATCTTCATTGCTCCTTAGCTTATTCGCAACAACAAATACCTTTTTTACACCAAGTTTTTCTGCCATTTCCTTAATCGTCTTTGCTGTCTGTATGCTTCTCTGCCCGGGTTCAACAACAACGATAAATGCATCAACAGCCTCTGCGGTTCCCCTTGTGAGATGCTCTATGCCTGCTTCCATATCAACAATAACAACCTCATTCCTCTCAACGACAAGATGTCTCAGAAGCCTTCTCAGAAGTACATTTTCAGGACAGTAACATCCGGATGCTGCGGTCTTTGGCTTTCCCATGATAAGGAGCACAATTCCATTGAAATGATACCCGATACTCTCTGGCAGGTCATCAACCTTAGGGTTCAGTGTGAACACCACACCCATGCTTCCAGGTTTTGCTCCTGTTCTCTCCTCTACAAGTTCTGTCATCTCTGCTAAAGGAACTACTTTTCGGGCCTGCTCACCTGAAATACCTAATGCTGATGCGAGGTTTGCATCAGGGTCAGCATCAACTGCAATAACCCTTTTCCCTTCTGCTGCAAAGAGATGGCTTAAGAGAGAAGCAAGTGTGGTCTTACCAACTCCACCCTTCCCTGTGATTGCTATTTTCATACCAGAGAATATACCTTTTGATATAATATAATACATTATCATAGCAGAGTACTGAGGGGCATTAAAATTATTGATAAGTCAATCTCTGCTAAAACAGAGAGAAAATAACACAGCATTGAAACCGTGTAGCTCTCATCAATTGCTGCGAAATAAAATTATTACATTCATTGTTCCCCTATTGATTGTCTTTTTGTTCCATGACTTCTTCTGGCCTGAAAAGGCACTTGCTACATTTGCTCAAGCTGATAAAGTAGTGGTGATTAAAAGTAAAAGATTGATGATGTTATTACAAAATGGTGAAATTCTAAAGACATACAGGATTGCTCTGGGCAAACAGCCCTTAGGCCATAAAATCCATGAAGGAGATCAGAAAACGCCTGAAGGAACTTATATTTTAAATTCAAGAAATCCAAAGAGTAAGTACCATTTATCCATAACTATTTCATATCCAAATGAATCAGACATCTTGAACGCTCAGAAGCGTGGAATGTCACCAGGTGGAAGTATAATGATTCATGGTTTATCTGAGGATTTAGCAAACCTTGAAAAATTGCACAGAGCCCTGGACTGGACAAATGGATGTATTGCAGTGACTAATTCTGAAATTGAAGAAATCTGGCAACTTATTCCTGATGGAACACCTATAGAAATCAAACCTTAATACATTACATCAAACAAATTTTTTGCACGTTCTTTATCAAGCTCCTTTAAAATAATATACTCTTCAAAAGCAGCTGTTTTATCTCCACTAAGAAAATAGGCAATACCGAGATTAAAGTGTATCGAAGAATTTTGTGGGTCTATAGTTATCGCCTTCTTAAATGTATTGAGCGCCAGAGAATACTTGCCGAGAACGATATAGAGTGTGCCTAACTTATTATAAATTGACTGGGCATCTGGCTTAATTTTTATTGCCTTTGTATATGCGTCTATGGCCTCAGGATATTTGCTCAGTCTGTAATAATCCAGACCAAGATTCACATACGCATCTCCGTAATCAGGTTTCATTATTATTGCCTGTTTGTATGCTTCTATAGCCTCTTTATACATACTGCTCTTGTCATAGCTGGAACCAAGGAGAAAATATGATTCGGCACTATCTAATCTTATTTCCGGTCTTTCCATCATGTCAGGTTTACTCTGTCTTGCAGAAATATCACTCTCTTCATCAAGACTCACAAGTTTCTGCTTCATCATCTTTTTTTGTACTTTTCTATAGTCATTAAGCTGATTTGCAACATGCCTTATTGAAATTGCCCCATTATGACTCTGCTTCTTTTTCAAGGGCGATAGTGCAACAGCTATGACATCACCTTTCATATTAAATACAGGGCTTCCACTACTTCTTTGAGTAACAGGCATGGCAATCTCAATAAAATCATCCTTTTCACGCACACTCTTTATCATACTGCCTGATATAATAGTTTCTAATCCTGATGGGCTTCCTATAACAAAAATGTTTTCTTTCTGTTTTGGTCTATAGTCAACAGCAAGTTTGACTGCTGTAAGGTCTTTTGCTTTTATTTTCAATAATGCAAGATTATTTTTATAACTACAGGAGAATACGTCTTCCATAGGGAAATAAGTACCATCTTCCAGTTTGATAACAAGTGTATGTCCTACTGCTTCAAGCCACTTTGTGATCACAGAGCAGGATGTTGCAATAATTCCACTCTGGTCAACAATAAATCCGCTTCCTGAAACAACCTGTTTTTCATCCCTGTCATTCACATAAACGGTAACAACTGCTTTTTTCTGTTTTACTATAACGTCAGGAATTTTTGCATCAGCACGTGAAACAAGTAACGTTAAAAGCAGAAAAATAGAAAGAGAGATAATTTCGAAAGTGGTTCTTTTCTTTCCCATCAATGAATAATTCATAGAAATGTAATATTATAATTCAGTTAGATATAATTTTCTTAATACCATGATTCGAGACTCTAAAATATTATTTGTACTATTTCTCTGCTCGTTTTCAAGCCTTGCGTATGAGATAACTCTTACAAGAATATTTTCTATCTCACTCTGGTACCATTTTGCTTTCATGATAATAAGTATTGCCATGCTTGGCATCGGTGCAAGCGGGACAGTATTATCACTTAATCTAAAACTGAGAAATCCCTCTTATATCAGTATCTATAGCCTGTTACTCGGTATCAGTATATCTTTAAGCTATCTCCTTTCAAATGTGATACCATTTGACCCTGTGAGGCTCTCATGGTCAAGGATAGAGCTCTTTTATATTGGCCTTTACTACATTACTCTTTCGATACCTTTTTTCTTTGCAGGACTGATCATCGCTACAGCATTCTCCTCGATAAGTGAGAAATCAGGCCTGCTTTATGGCGCAGACCTCCTTGGTGCAGGTATGGGTTCTATGGGAATCCTTTATCTTATGTCTGTTACAGGACCTGACAATGCTGTCTTTATCCTTTCTTTCATTGCTTTAATCGCAGCATTCGTTATGGGTAAAAAACTGCTAAGAGCCGCCTCTCTGGTTTTTATCATGCTCACTATTTTACTTATAATTTTTCATCCCGAATTTATCAACATCAGGATGTCACCGTATAAAGGTCTGCCACTTGCATTGAGATATCCCGGTGCAGAACATCTCAAAACCTATTTCAGTCCCTTCTCAAAGATAGATACATTTAAAAGCCCTGCAGTGCGTTTCGCTCCTGGCCTGAGCCTTAAGTATCTCGACACACTTCCTGAACAGATAGGACTTTCAATAGACGGAAGTGAAATAAATGCAATCACATCCACTGCTGATCGAAAATCCTTAGCATTTCTCCAATACCTGCCATCTGCCCTGCCCTATGAAATACGTAATTCTCCCTCACCCCCTCCGCCTGAGGCGAATAAAGGGGGGATGGGGGGATTGGATGATGTATTAATCCTTGACCCGAAAGGTGGTCTTCAATGCCTTGTTGCAGAATATTATGGCTCTTCAACTATATATAAATTTGAAAGTAATCCTTTATTAATAAAGGTCATAAAGGAGGATTTCAATAAATTTTCAGGTGGCATCTATTCTCAGAATACGTGGCAAGGACTTGGAAGGTCATGGTTAAGATCAGACGTTAAACAATTCGATATTATTGACATATCTTTGATGGGAACAATACCCTCAGGTTCTTTCGGAATAGCAGAGGACTACAGGTTTACTGTTGAAGGCTTCAAGGAATATTTACATCATCTGAGAGATGAGGGGCTTTTGAGCATCAACCTATTTATACTCCCACCGCCAAGAATAGAATTGAGACTTATGACCACTTTAATCACCTCTATGGAGGAACTCGGGATAAAAGATATACAGAATCATTTTGTTGCTCTCAGAAGCTGGGGAAGTATAGGTATCCTCGTAAAAAAGACTCCTTTTACCCTGAATGAAATAGATGCTATCAAGAATTTCTCAAAAGAAAGGAGATTTGACCTGATATACTATCCGGGTATCAGGGAAGAAGAGACTAATATCTACATTCGAATGCCTTCAAACGAATACTTTACTGCATTTAAAAATATCCTCAACCCTGAAACACGTTTAAGGTTTACCCATGATTATATTTTCGATATAAGTCCTGTTCGTGACGATTACCCATTTTCCCATTATTACCTCAAACTTAAGAACATCAAGGCAATCTATACCATTATGGGAGAAAAGTGGCACTATTTTATAGAAGAAGGGTACATCCTCCCTGCAGTGTTCATACAGGTATTGTTTTTAAGCCTTATACTCGTATTATTGCCGGCTTTGTCAAAAAAGCATAGAAATACTATCTCAGGTGTCATTGCGAGGAGTCCCGATTATATCGGGACGACGAAGCAATCCCCCCAAAAAATGACAAAAGAAAAAAAAGAGATTGCTTCGGCTCCGCCTCGCAATGGCAGAGTAAATAATTTTCTTCCTTACTTTGCTTTCCTTGGTATCGGATTTATGTTTGTAGAAATATCTTTTATCCAGAAAATCATCCTCCCCCTTGAAAATCCATCCTATGCAGTTGCAACAGTCCTCACATCACTCCTCATAAGCTCAGGCATTGGGAGTCTATTAAGCCACAGGGTTTCAGGTTTAAGAAATCCTGTTACCGCTCTTATAATCACATTTCTTATTATTCTTTACAGTATATTTCTTCCTGCTGTCTCGGACATAATTTCTCCATATTCGATTTTAGTCAAGATTCCTTTAGTGTTCTTCATACTGATGCCACTCGGTCTTCTCATGGGCATCCCCTTTCCCACAGGACTGAAAATTCTTGGCAAGAAAAATGAATTATTAATCCCATGGGCATGGGCGATTAATGGGTGCTTCTCTGTTCTCGCGCCTATCCTCACTATTATGTTAGCTATGACACTCGGGTTTACAATCGTCCTGTGGCTTGGTGCATTCGCATATCTGATGGCATTTATCACGCTGCAGAATTTTTTAAAAATAAACAAAATCCCATAGATTTGCAAGGGGTTTTCAGCGTATCTGCCTCACATTATTGCAACAATAAAGTATATTATCTTTTTTTCTGTGCCTCTCCGATCATTGGCACAAAGGCTACTGACCCCATTTGCTCGACATTAAGCTCACCTTTTTTCTTTGTTGCAAGTGTCAATGTCTGATAATAGACTGTGCTCCCAAGAGGGACAATAAGTCTTCCCCCTTCTTTAAGTTGCTTAATTAAGGCTGGCGGGATATGGTTTGCAGCTGCAGTGATGATGATTGCATCAAATGGTGCATATTCTTCCCATCCAAAATAACCATCAGCATGTTTCACCTTCACATTTCTATAGCCAAGGTCTATAAGCCTCTTTGTTGCCATATCTGTGAGGGATTTCCTTACCTCAATCGTGTAGACTTCTTTTACTATTTCTGCAAGCACAGCTGCCTGATAACCAGAGCCTGTGCCTATCTCAAGTACCCTGTCAGTATTCTTTAACCGTAATGCCTCTGTCATCAGAGCTACAACATAAGGCTGAGATATTGTCTGTCCTTCTCCTATTGGTAATGGATGATCTGCATATGCCTTTTCCTTTAAATGCTCATCTACAAAAAGGTGTCTTTGAACTTTTCCCATTACCTCAAGTACTTTCTTGTCCTTTACACCCCTCCCTTTAATATCCTTGTCAACCATCATCTGCCGCTTTTGTGCATAAAGGTCTGCTGCCATTAATGTGGAAAAATTTCCAAGGAATAAGCAACAAATTGCAAGCAATGATAAATAACGGGATATGAATAAAATAAAAGTTGCCACTATTTTTCTGTGATTAATGGAGTATCGGTAGTATCTTCTATCATTGCCTCAAGAAAGAGTGTAACTACAAGAGTAGCGGGGGCATTGGATAAGACTCTTACTACTGAAGAAATAAAACCTTTTTCATCAAAAACAATCGAAGGTTGCGAGTAGGTAACTGCAGGAAAGATAACAATAAATACCAAAAAGAAAAACGTTCTCATACTCTCTATACTACAATAACCCTTTTAAAAAAGGAATATATTAGGTTATAGTATTTAGATACTGTAGAGCGATCTTTTTATTATTTATGTGTTGTATAGAGTTAACATCTGACATAAAGTGGCATAACCGGTGATATCCCAGATTCTCGTTACTCAATTCTCAATCTTAACCTCAACCTTTACCTCAAAAGACATACATTTTGAATTTGTTTTGCATGAAACACGAGGATTTCCTAATTGACATGCTTGGCTTTATCACAATAAAGGGCGCAAGAGAACATAACCTCAAGAATATTGATTTATCGATACCCAGAGATGCAATTACGGTAATAACAGGCCCGTCAGGTTCGGGTAAGTCATCCCTTGCTATTGATACTATATATGCAGAAGGTCATAGGCGCTATGTTGAAAGCCTTTCTGCCTATGCACGGCAATTTCTTGAACAGCTTCGTAAACCTGATGTGGACTCTATCGAAGGACTTTCTCCCTCCATTGCCATAGACCAGAAGACCGTTATTAAAAGTCCGCGCTCAACTGTGGGCACTATCACTGAGATATATGATTATATGCGTGTCCTTTATACCAGGATAGGCAGGCCTTACTGTTACAACTGCGGCTCTATCATCTCAAAACAGGAATCAAAGGATATCATTCATTCAGTCATGTCTTTGCCCCAGGGAAGTCGTTTGCAAATCCTCTCACCTATCGTCATAGATAGAAAAGGTGAATACAGAAAAGAGCTCCTGGAGATGCGGAGAGAAGGTTTTATAAGAGCAAGGATAGACGGTGAGATGAGAGATCTCACACATGACATAATTCTCAAGAAACATAAACGCCATACTATAGAGATTGTCATAGACCGCCTTATTATGAAGCCGGGAGTTGAGCGCCAGCTCAAGGATGCGATAGAGACAGCCCTTGCGTACTCAGACACGGTAGTAATAAATCTCATCGAAGGAGATAAAGACATCCTTTTTTCAAAAACTGCGGTATGCCCGAATTGCGGGATAAGCTACCCTGAGATAAACCCGATGTTCTTCTCATTTAACAGCAAACAGGGTGCATGCCCGAGATGTAACGGGCTCGGTTTTGAGCATCTTGAAGAAGATTCTCAGGAACTCGATAACAACAACTACTGCAAAGGCTGTGGAGGATTGAGATTGAGACAAGAGGCATTAAACATAAAAATACAGGGTATAAATATAGGCGAATTCGCAAGGATGTCTGTTCAGGATGCATTGCTCTTTATCAATAATCTAAAACTCTCTGAGAGAGAACAGACAATTGCATCGCGTGTTCTGAAGGAAGTGAGAGACAGACTTTTTTTTCTTAAAAATGTAGGACTTGATTATCTCACCCTTGACAGGTCATCTCTCACGATTTCGGGCGGAGAGTCACAGAGGGTAAGACTTGCAACGCAACTCGGCTCCTCTCTCACAGGAGTTCTTTATATACTTGATGAGCCAAGTATCGGCATGCACCCGAGGGATTGTAAAAAACTTTTCAAAAGCCTTTCCTCAATAAGGGATGCGGGCAATACTGTGATTATCGTCGAACATGATGAAGAGACAATAAGATGGGCTGATTATGTCATAGATATGGGACCGGGTGCAGGCCTCAGTGGTGGATGGGTTGTCACATCCGGGGAACCTCATGAAATAGAAAATAATGAAAAGTCAGTAACAGGAAAATACCTAAGTGGTTCGATGTCAATAGACATCCCTTCTGTGAGGAGAAAGCCAAAAGACTTCATAAGGATAATAGGCGCTCAGGAATTTAATCTCAAAAATATAAACGTGGATATCCCGCTCGGTGTTTTCACATGTATAACAGGAGTCTCAGGTTCAGGCAAAAGCACACTCTTGCTCGAGATACTCTATAAAGCTCTCTGCAAAGAGATATACGGGAGTAAATTAACACCCGGCCGATACAAAGAAATTATAGGCATAGATAAGATAGATCGTGTCATTAGTGTTGACCAATCACCTCTTGGAAAGACACCCAGGTCTAATCCTGCAACATATACCGGTGTCTTCTCATTCATCAGAGAGTTATTCTCACTGGTGCCTGATTCAAAAATAAGGGGATACACCCCTTCACGATTTAGCTTCAACCTCACAGGCGGAAGGTGCGAATCATGCCACGGAGACGGACTCATTAAGGTAGAGATGCATTTTCTCCCTGATGTGTATATACCATGTGATATTTGTAAAGGGAAAAGATACAATAAAGAGACACTCGACATTACCTATAAAGGGAAGAACATTGCAGAAGTGCTCGAAATGACTGTTACTGAGGCACTTCAATTCTTCTCATCAATTCCTCATATACGACATAAACTCGCTATACTTGAAGATGTCGGGGTTGGGTATCTCCAGCTTGGTCAACCTGCGTCAACACTCTCAGGTGGTGAAGCACAGCGGGTGAGACTCTCAAAAGAGCTCGGGAAAAAATCAACAGGCAACACACTCTATATACTCGATGAACCTACAACAGGACTCCATTTTGTTGACATCCAAAAACTGCTCAATGTCATAAATAATCTTGTAGATTTGGGAAACACAGTCATTATAATAGAGCACAACCTTGATGTGATAAAATCAGCTGACTCTATCATAGACCTTGGACCCGAAGGCGGAGAAGAAGGAGGAATGATTGTTGCTGAAGGTATGCCAGAGGAGATTGCCACAAACCCCTTATCGTATACCGGAAAATTCTTAAGGAATAAATTGTTAAGGCTCGCCCCTGCGAGAGTAGCATGAAAAACAAGTTCAATGTTCATCCGCCACAGCGGACAAAGTTCAATGTTTTAATTTTTATTTTTCTCTTGTTCACTGTTCACTATTCACTGTTTACTCTTTACGGTTGTGCATCTCAGAAAGAAAACGTTTATCGAAAAAGCAAAATCCTCATGGACACACTCGTAACCATAACTGTTGTCTCCAGTTCAAAAGATAGCGCTGAAAAAGCAATAGATACTGCATTTTCTGAGATAGAAAAACTCGAAAAACTATTCAATTTTTTCTCACCTGAGAGTGAACTATCTCTTATCAATAAAAATGCAGGTATCTCTGAAGTAAAGGTATCACAAGATACCTTAGATATTCTTGACAAGACATTATATGTTTCAGAAAAAACTGAAGGTGCATTTGATGCGACTATTGGCCCTGTTATCACACTCTATGACTTTTACAAAAAGGTAAAACCTGAAGACAGTTCAATCAAAAAAAAGCTCTCGTTAGTGAATTACAGGTATTTAATGATTGACAGAAATAAATCTACTGCATTTTTGAAAAAAAGGGGTATGCATATCGACCTCGGTGGAATCTCAAAAGGATATGCGGCTGATAAGGCAGTAGAAACTCTAAAAAGAAACAGGATACACTCTGGCCTTGTCTCTGTTGCAGGGGATATCAAGGCATTCGGACTCAAGCCTGATGGAAGGCCATGGAAAATTGGCATAAGGAATCCAAGGGCAAAAGGCCAAGAAGATGATATCATGGCAACTATTGAGCTCACCGATACGGCAATATCAACCTCTGGAGACTATGAACGCTCTTTTATCAATGATGGTAAAAGATACCACCACCTTCTCAATCCCAGGACAGGCTATCCTGCTGAGGGATGTCAGAGTGTAAGTATCATCACAAAGGAATGTGCATTTACAGATGCATTTGCAACCGGTATCTTTATACTCGGCCCTGAAAAAGGGATAAAGACCCTCGAAAAGATGGGGTTTGACGGAGTAATAGTGGATAGTCAAGGAAAAGTACACACTACACCTCACATCAGAGGGAAAGTTGAATTTAAAAGGTCTTCTTAACAGCACCACAATAGCTGACAGAATTCTTTTATTCATTCTCATACTTCTTTCTTTATCTGGCATCATTTTTATCAAAGAGGTTCTGCCTAAAGGACATATCGTGTGGATAGAAGTCAATGGTCACCCTGTCTATTTGCTGCCTATCGAGAAAGACAGAATCGTGTCAGTGAATGGTTCTGAGGGGAATACGATTGTTGAAATAAAAAATCATAAGGTGAGAATAACTGAATCGCCATGCGATAACAAGCTCTGTATTCAGCAAGGATGGATTGAAAAAGGTTCAATAGTATGTCTTCCAAACAGGGTTGTGGTCATTGTAGGTACCCCCGAAGATGAGTTGAACAAGAGAGTTGATGCAATCACAGGATAAATACCGAATTGCCCTCCTTTCTGCTTATGCACTCGCCCTCCACGGCTTTGAGAGCCTGCTGCCCACACCAATCCCCTGGTTGAGACTTGGCCTTGCAAACATTATTACTCTTACCACATTAATTCTTTACGGTATCCGCGCAGCACTCATGGTCACACTCATAAGGGTAGTCCTTGCATCATTATTCACAGGAACATTCCTTGGACCTGCTTTTATCCTGAGCTTAGGAGGAGGGGTTATAAGCACATTGAGCATGGGCATTGTTTCATCTTTGATGCCCCGATTATTCGGGCCTGTTGGTCTGAGTCTCATCGGTGCACTGTTTCATAATAGTGCACAGCTGTTCCTTGCTTATGTCATATTCATACAGAGGATTGAGGCAATACTCTTCATAAGCCCTGTGATTATTTTTTTAGGCACTCTTACAGGCAGTGTGAACGGCATTGTCTCAGATATGTTAATTAAGAACTTGAAAAAAGCGGATGAGAAGATTCAAAATTGATCGTTATGAAAATCACATGTCCACTATGTAAGAACAAAACAACATGGGAAGAAAATCCCTGGAGGCCTTTTTGTTCTGAAAGGTGCAAACTCATTGACCTCGGCAAATGGGCGACAGAAGAATATAAGATAGGAGGGAAAAAAGAGGAGGAAGAAAATGAAAGAAAGGAAACTTGAAGCAGGCAGGACACAGTATTTTCACTCATTCTCGGAAGGCATCCAGCCTTCCTGCGAGGTTTTCGCTTGCTCGGACGTCATGTCCTCGCTCATCAGCGAAAAAAACCGCTCAAATACTATGTCCTGCCGACTTTTTAATCTGTATAAATAATGTGTATTAACAACTAACTTTTAGGAGGTAAGCATGGTTAAGATAGCAGTTGCAGGAGCAGCAGGGAGGATGGGAAGCAGGATTACTGCCCTCTCGAAAGAATATGAAGGACTCCAGTTAGTAGGTGCATTTGAGAAAAAAGGGCATAAGGATATCGGCAAAGATATCGGGACAGTTGTAGGTATCGGAAATACTGGGGTAACACTTGTGGACAGTCTTGAATCAATCATTGACAGTGTTGATCTCATCATCGATTTCACTACAATAAGTTCAACAAAAGAAAACATAAAGCTCGCATCTTCGAAAGGTAAAGCCATGGTTATCGGAACAACAGGCTTCTCAAAAGATGACCTAAAAGAAATCTCTGAACTGACAAAAAAGATTCCATGTGTTATGGCATCAAATATGAGTATGGGAGTGAATCTGCTTTTAAAGATACTGCAGGATATCGCGAGAGTACTTGGCGATGACTATGATATTGAGATTATCGAGGCACATCACAGATTAAAGAAAGATGCACCGAGCGGAACCGCACTCAAGATGGCACAGGTAATTGCAGATGCTGTAAATAGAAATCTTGATGAGGTTGCTGTATATGCAAGAAAGGGCATTATGGGCGAGAGAACAAAAAAAGAAATTGGCATACAGACCATACGCGCAGGTGACATTGTTGGTGAACATACAGTCATATTTGGTGGCCTTGGTGAAAGGATCGAGATTACTCATAAGGCATCAAGCAGGGATACCTTTGCAAGAGGCGCGTTGAAGGCTGCACTATGGCTTTCAGGAAAGCCAGCAGGTCTTTATGACATGCAGGACGTGCTTGGGTTGAAATAGTAGCCTTTTAGTTTTTTCAACTCATCTTTCCAGCACTTTTCTTATTTTTCTTAAAAGCACTGTTGGAGAAACGGGTTTTAAGATAAATTCTAATCCCTCTTCTATGATTCCCCTTTTATGGACAACATTTGCGGTGTAACCACTCATAAAAAGAGCCTT